>JBHHVO010000225.1:0-5785 GCA_046754365.1 Phycisphaerae bacterium
GCTCACCGCGACGAGCCGATCACACGCGCCGAGCGCGCAGATGATCTCCGCCGCGTTCGGCGCGATCGTGATGATCCGCGTCGGCGGCGAGGGTCGCGCGGGCGTGCCCGCGCCGTCGCGCGGGGCGGTGGCCAAAACCGCGATCGCGACAACATGCCCGGTCAGCGCCGCCGCGGCGCCCACACCGCGCGGCCCGAGCCGCATACCCGATCGCGCGACCCGCGCGCGCCGCGTTCGTACAACCCGGTCTTCCCCGTGTTCCAGACGGCGCGCGTGTTCCATCGTCGGACGCTCATGCCACGGCATCACAATCCACTCCCGGCCGCATGCCACCCGCGGGCCCGGCGGCGAACGGCACAACGCCGCCGCGGCGCATGCCGTTGTCTACCTGCCCGTCAAACTCGGCGGTCCGACGAGATCGGGCGGCGGCGGCAAGATGGGTTCCGGTCGGTTCTTATATTTTTCATAGCTTTCTGTATGCATGCTCGTGAGTTCGACCGGCCGACCCGCAATGAACATATGCGTAACCTGCGACACGGTCTGTAACGGTGTCCCGGTCGTCACGATCAGGTCGGCCTCTTTCCCTACCTCCAGCGTGCCGACACGGTCGTCGATCCCTAGGATTTCCGCGGCACCGAGCGTCAGCGCGTATTCCGCGCGCGCCGCCGGCAAACCATGCGCGACCGCCATGCCGGCGTGGAATGGCAGATTGTACGCACCGGAAGCGCTCTCGGACGCGAAACAGAACTTCACGCCGGCCTCGTCCAACACACCCGCACAGCGATAGATCGCGTCCCACGGCTCGAACTCGCCCCAGGGATAGCTCAGCACGGTGCCCAGAATCACGGGAATGTGTTTGTCGGCCAGGACGTCCGCGAGCTTCCAGGCGCCGGTCCCGCCGCTGATGATGCAGCGCAGCTCATGCTTTTCCGCGAACGCGATCGTGTCGAGCATCTGCTTGTACCCGGACGCCGCGAACACGACAGGTTTGTCCCCGCGGACATAGGGAATCATCGCCTCGAGCACGAGATCGACGTCGTAGGTAATGTCGGGGTCCCGCTCGGCGAGCGCCTTGACCTTGGCGTAATGCTTCGCCTTGTCGAGAAAGTCTTCGAGCGCCTTGGTCTCTTCCTTGTGCTGTTTCTTCCGCCGTTTCTTCGCCTCCTTGTCGGTCGGCAGGTGCACCGGCAGGCTCGGCACGGACATATGCAGCCCGAACGTATCCATCACGAGCATTTCATCCGCGGTCCATCCGTCAAGATGGATCACGGCGCTCTGTCCCGCGATGTTGCCGCCCGCGGGCTTCGTCACCGCGGTCGTGATCCCGACCGTGCGGGCGATCCGGAGGTGCTTGCTGTGGGGATGCACCGCGCTCCGCGCGCGCAGGTGTGGATTCAAACTACCGTTCTCGCGGTTGTCCCGCGTCGCGCGGAGTGAGCCGATCTCCGTCAGACCCAGCGACGTGCCGGCGTCGATCAAACCCGGGTATACATGCATCCCGGTCGCGTCAATGATCCCGGCACCGGGGGGAACGACCACCTCCCGTCCCACGGCGTGGATCTTGTCGTCCACGATCACCACCGTCGCGCCGGGGATCGGCGGGCCGCTTATCGGATGCACGGTTGCGCCCGTCACGGCATACGCGCGGTGCACCGTCTGCGGGATGCTGCGGTCCACCGGTCCGGGGAGCGTGAGCGTGGATGCGTCTTCGACAGGCTCCGGCCGCGCGTCTTCGAAATACACCTCGCCCTCGATAAGCGTCATGATGCACTTGCTGAACGCATTCAGGGGATGGCCGTTGAAGATCGCCACGTCGCCGTCCTTGCCGACCTCGATGCTCCCGACCCGGTCGTCTATCTGCAACTGCATCGCCGGGTTGATCGTCACCAGGCGAAGCGCCGCGCGTTCATCCACCCCCCCCCACTTGATGCATTTGGCGGCCTCGAGCCCGAAGTAACGGATCGTGTTCGCCGAGTCCGAGTTCACCGACGACACGATCCCGTGCTCCGTCATGAGCGCGGCGTTGTAGGGAATCGCGCCGTACGCCTCGATCTTGTACGCCCAGAAATTCGAGAACGTCGACGCGCCCGCGCCGTGCCGGGCGATCTCCGGCGCAATCCGATACCCCTCCAACACATGCTGCAACGTCCCGATCCGAAAACCGTAGTCCTCGGCGACGGCCATGAGCCGGAGAATCTCGTCGGAGCGATAGCAATGGGAATGTACCGTCAGGCGACCGGCGAGGATGTCCGTCAGCGCCTCCAGACGCAGGTCACGTCGCGGCGGCGGCACGTCCTTACCCGATGCCGTGTCACGCTTGTAAGCGTCCCACACCTCCCGGTACGCCTTGGCACGCTCAAACGCCATGCGGATCACCGCCTCGACCCCCATCCGCGTGTTCGGATACCGCTTGCCCCACGCACTCGACCAGTTCGACTGGATCACGTTTTCCCCGAGCGCGAACTTGATCGTCGGCGGCGCGTCGCGCATGAGCATCTCTTCGGCGCCGCGGCCATACTTGAGCTTGAGGATCGCGTTTTGCCCGCCGATCGGATTGGCCGACCCGTGCATCACGTGATGCGTCGTCGTGCCGCCCGCGACCGCCCGGTAGATACCGGTGCTCTTTGGGTTAATCGTGTCGGCGATCCGGACCTCCGCCGTAATCGCCAGCGCCGACTCGTTTACACCATCGGTCCCCAGGTGTGAGTGCGCGTCCACAAACCCGGGGATCACGAACCGGCCCGTCGCGTCGATCACCGTCACGCCCTCCGGCGCCGCGATGTCCGCGCCCACCGCCTCGATACGGCCGTCCCGGATCAGTATCGACGCGTCGTGCAGCGTCGGCGCCGTCACGGGGATGACGGTGGCGTTGCGGATCAGGACGTTACCACCCGTCCGCGTGGCGGGTACGCGGTCGGCCTTTATCTCCGTGGCAAACGTCGGTCCATCGTCAGGTTCGTCGACGAAAACGTGCATCGTGTCGTCGTGCTGGTCTTCACCGTGCTCATCCGACGCCGAGGTCTTGTCGCTCCCACCGGCCGACGCATCGCCCCCCGCCGCGCCGGCGACCGTCTCCGACGGTGAGTCGGATGCTTCCGTGTTCCGCGACGGCGTGTCCTCGGGCTCGTCGGGTTTTTTCTTGTCGGACGCTTTGTCGTCCTTGTCGTCGTCCATCTCGAACTTCTTGCCGGCGACGAACGCGTACTTCACCTTGGCCTTTTCGTCCGAGAGTCGCGCCGTCATGACGGTGACATTCGCCAGATACCCCGGCGAGATCGCCCCGAGCTGCCGCTCCATGCCGAGCAGCTTCGCGGGCACCGACGTAAGCGCCGCGACGGCGGCGCCCTCGGGCAAGCCGCGCTCGAAGAGCTTGCGGAGGTTCTTGAAGAGCTCCTTGGGCTTCTCGAAACCGCGCGTGGAGAGTGAAAACGGTACACCAGCCTCATGCAGCCGAATCACGTTGGCGACCTTCTCCTCCCAGAGCCGCCGCCGCTCCTTGCGCACCTTGAGCGGCTCGTAGATCTTCTTGTCCTTGTCGCCGGTCTTCTTCCCCTTCGCGCCGGTCGGCGCGGATGGTTGATCGCCTTCTGCTTTCCCACCTTCCGCCCTGCCGCCTTCTGGTTGACCACCTTCCGGTTTGTCCGGCGCGTCGGGCTGCTGCTTCGCGCCCTTGTCGGGTTGTTTGTCCTTCTTCTTCTTGCCGTATTCCGGCTCCTCGTCGAACTTGATGCTCACGATGAGCGGCACGGACCCGGCCTGCACCACGTCGATAACCTTGTACGCCTCCCGCGCGCCGCTGATGATCGGGTCGAGCCGGAACTCGGCGCAGAGCGACAACGCCCGCCGTATCTCGTTCTCCGACGACGCGTCGAAGATGATCGGCTCCGCACGCCGGAGCATCGGCTGCAGCGCATCCAGCGCGTCATCGTGCGCCGGCGGCTCGATGTCAAACGGGTGTCGCTCATAGTACTTGCGCATCTTGACGTACCAGCCCGCATCCAACAGCGCCTGCCGGAACTGCGCGAACACGCCCAACAGCGACCCGGGATACTTCCCGGGTTCGCCAGTGCGGAACGACGCGTGCATCCCGACCCCTTCCCGAAGGATCGATCGCCGGACCGGTGCGCCGGAAAGGCTGATGAGATCGCTCGTGCCGCCCAGGATGCCGCCGCGCGGTGCGACGAGCGCGGCCGCGAAACCCGCCGCGCGGTGCTGCTTCCACAGCGTGTCGTCCAGAACGTACTGCTCGGCCGCGCGCACTTGCGGCCGGATGCCGCGGCGGTTCGCCGCGCGCGTCGCCGGAAGCGGCTGCGTACGCACGTCTGGATTGACGTCTTCGGTGCGATGACGCGCGGCCTCCGTGCGCTCATCCTTGGCGATCCCGAGGTGGCTGTGCGCATCGATGAACCCCGGATACGCAATGAGCCCGGTGCAATCGATGGTTTCTGCGTCCGGCGGCACGGACACATCCGAGCCGACGGCGATGATGCGCCCCTTGAACATCACGATCGTGCCGGAGTCGATCGTAACACCCGGCGACGTAACGATCGTCAGGTTCGTGAGCGCGGTCGGTGTTTCAAACTCGGCCCGCGCCCGCGGTACCGCCGCGCCGACCACCACCATCGCCCATCCGACCCAACGCAGAACCCTGTGTAACGCCATACGAGTTATCCCAAACATGAAAAACCGGGCGCCGGCTACACGCGGCACGCCCGTCCACCCGGACACCGAGTCTAGCGGCAGCCCCGCGCCGTGTCGACGCGCGGTCATCGGATGTGCGTATCGCATCCGAATCGCGCATACACACACACGAATCACATGCCGAGCGTGCGTCATCGAACCCGCGCGGCGGCCGCGCACGCCGCACGGCACCGGACCGCACCCACACGCGCGCCGACGCCGCCGCACCCCGTGGCGATGCACCGATCGTCGCGGTACATTGGGCGCATCATGCCGATCCTGCTACGCAACATCCTGCTCGGGCTCGAAGAGCCGGAGGAACGGTTGCCCGAACTCGCCGCCAAGCGACTCGGCGTCGCCGTCGACGCCGTCCGCAACTATGCCGTCGTCCGTCGATCCATGGACGCGCGGCGCCGCCGCGGCATTCACTTCGCCTATCACCTCGAGGTCGCACTCGATGAGCCGCCGGAACGTGAACGCGCGCGGCTGAGAAGGTGTCGGCCGAATGAGGCCGCGTGGATCGACGTCGAGGTCCCCGTCGAGCCCGCTGCCGGCACGTGTCCGATGCGGCATCGCCCGTGCATCGTGGGATCAGGTCCGGCCGGCATGTTCGCCGCGCTCAGGCTCGCACAGTTCGGCTACCGACCGATCGTGCTGGAGCGCGGCCGGCCGGTTCGTCGCCGACACCGCGACGTCCTGCAACGCTTCTACCGACACCGCGACTTCGACCCGGACTCGAATCTGCTCTTCGGCGAGGGCGGCGCGGGCACCTACAGCGACGGAAAACTCTACACGCGCGTCTCCGATCCGCTCGTCGAGACCGTGCTCGAGACGTTCTTTCACCACGGCGCCGATCCCGAGATCCTCGTCAACGCCCGCCCGCACATCGGCAGCGACATGCTTCCGACCATCTGCACCCGCATCCGCCGCCGGATCGAGTCGCTCGGCGGCGACGTGCGCTTTGAGTGCCACATGCTTGACATCCGCATCGAGGAGACGTCGGGCGGCGCCACGGAGAGCGCCCCGCCGTTGCGTGGCGCCGGGAGCGAAACGCCCGCGGCCGGCGGCGGCGGCGCGACCACCGGTGCCCGCGGGCGTGTCACGG
>JBHHVO010000226.1:0-5734 GCA_046754365.1 Phycisphaerae bacterium
CCGCGACGCCATGATCAGCCGCGCCGTGTCCGTCGTACCGAACTGCGGCAACACTAGCGTCGCCGCAATCCCGATGATCAGCATCACGATCACGAGCTCCACGACGGTAAACGCGCGACGTCCAGATGCGTGCATCCTCGCTCCGATCCGTTGCCGCAACACCACACCCCCGGCGCCACACCGCGCACGGACGCACCGCGCCCCGTAACGCGGCACCCGACCCTATCGCCGTGCCCCGCGGCGTCACGCCCGCCTACGGCGTCACCGTCCACACAACCGTGTACCCGCCGGTCCCGAGCACCAGGTGCACCTCGCCCGCCTTGTTCGCCGCGGCCGAGCTGTCCGGCGCGCTGATGAGAAAGTCGCCCGTGCCGTTCCCGTCAACATCCCCACCGCCCGCCAGCGAATCACCCGACTTATCGTTCGTGTTCTCACCGGTGTAGCTCGCGTCCGCGTTCGCCAGACTCACGTTCGCGCTCCACCCCGAACTCTTGCCGTAAATCAGGTACGTCTTGCCGGCCTTCGTCCCCGCGTCCGCGTTGTCCGGAGCGCCCACGAGGAAGTCGCCGAACCCGTCCCCGTTCACGTCGCCCGCCTTCGCCACGCTCTTGCCGGCCTTGTCTTTCGTGTTTTCGCCGAAATACGACGCATTCGCCGTCGCAAGACTCGCGTTCGTGGTCCAACCCGACGCCTTGCCGAAAATCACGTACGCCTTCCCCGCGTCTACGCCGCCCGTCGCCTGCTTCTCCGCCCCGACCACAAAGTCGGCCTTCCCGTCGCCGTTCACATCCCCCACACCGGCCACGCTCTTGCCCGCCTTGTCACCCGCCGCCTCGCCGTTGTACGACGCGTCCGCCGCAGCCAGCGACACACCCGTCGCCCATCCCGACGCCTTGCCGAGAATCAGGTAAACCTTCCCCGCGTCCTTCCCGTTCGTGTCCTGTTTCTCAGCCCCGATCAGGAAATCCGCGTACCCGTCACCGTTCACATCTCCCGCGCCCGCGACGCTCCCCCCCGACTTGTCCCCCGCCTTTTCCCCACCGTACGACGCATCCGCCGTCGACAAACTCACGTTCGTAGACCAACCCGACGCCTTCCCGAGGATCAAGTACGACAACCCCGTCTTCGTGCCCGGGTCGAACTCCGCGTCCTTCGCGGCCACAACGAAATCGTCGTACCCGTCGTTGTTCACGTCCCCGACGCCCGCCACGGTCTTACCCGCCTTATCGCCCGCCGCCTCCCCGACAAACGACGCATCTGCGGTGTCGATCGAGACGTTCGTCGACCAACCGGACGCCTTCCCGAGAATCACGTACACCTTCCCCGCGTCCGCACCGGCGGTGTCGTCCTTCTCCGCGCCGACGAGGATGTCGTCATACCCGTCGCCGTTCACGTCCCCCGCGCCGGCGATGCTCTTGCCCAGCTTGTCACCCGCCGTCCCCACATACGACGCGTCCGCCGCGGACACGCTCGTACCCGTCGACCACCCCGACGCCTTGCCGAAGAACAGGTACACCTTCCCCGCATCCGTACCACCCGCGTCGTTCTTCTCCGCCCCGATCGCGATGTCGGCGTACCCGTCGTTGTTCACATCCCCAACGATCGCCACACCCTTGCCGGCCTTGTCATCCGCCGCCTCACCGAGAAACGACGCATCCGACGACGCCAGACCACCACCCGTGCCGCCGCCCCCAGAACCCTTCGGCGTCACCACCGACCGCACCACGTGTGTCACGCCGTTCACCTTGCCCGTCACCGTCAGCGTCACCGCATCGGTCGCGTCATCCGAAAGGCTACCGTCACCCTCGGTCGGCACCGTGATGATCCCGTCCCCCGTCGTATCCTGCCCGTCTTCACCGACGATCGTAAACGTCCCGCCGCCCAGCGCGACATCGGTCGCCCACGTCCCGTTCGTACGATCCGTCCGCCACGTCGTGTTTTGCCGCACGTGCGCGATCGCCACGTCCAGACCGGACTCGGCCACATGACGCGCGGCCGCGTGGTCACGGACGTTGCCGGCGATCCCGATCGACGTGCCCTGCGCCGCCAGAAACGCCGTCGATAGCACCGCCGCCATCACCGTCGCCACCAGCACCAACATCAGCGCCACACCCCGGCGCCCGTCCCCCGCGCCGCAAGCCGCGCCGACACCGCCCGACCGTGCCGCCACCCCGCCGCGCGCTCCGCCAACCGCACGCCGTGACCCAACCGCCGCCGACCCGCGTATCCGAACCGTCGCGCGCAACGCACGCAAACCCTCGGATCCACCACGCGCCAAATCATCGATTCGAACGTTCACTACGATGGCTTCCTATGAACCCGCAACGACGCCGCCGCGACCATCGACTCCGCAACATCACCCGACGTCAGCGTCAGCCGCAACGTCGCGAGCGTCGCGTCCTGCGCCGTCGCGTTGTTCAGCACCGCCGTCATCGCCGTCGTCTCCGACGACCATACCGTCGCCGGAAAGTTCCCCGTCGCCTTCGCGCTCACCACCACCGCCGCGAAATCAGTGTTCGCCGCATACGTCGTGTTCGCCGCGTCGATCGTCGCCTGACTCCAACCCGCCGGCCACACGATCGCATACCGCCGCAGCTCATTCGTACCACTGTCGCGCTCGATCAACACGATCTCCGCGAGGTTCACCGAGCCGTTCCCGTTCGCGTCCGACGACCAGAGGATGAGTTGATCCGTACCCGCCGCCAGGAACGCGGCCGCGCGATGGATTTCGTCGGCCAGCCGCGCCTGCACAACCGCCGAACGCGTCATCACGTGCCGCAAGTCCTGCCGAGCCTCGGTCGCCCGACTCGTCGCAAACAGCATCGTCGTCGCCGCCGTCGCGATCAAACTCGTGATCGACAACGCAATCACGAGTTCCACCAACGTCAGCCCGCGCGCACGCCGCACGACCGCAACCCCGCGCCCGCCGCGAACCGACGCCGTTACCCGACGCATGGATCCCGAACCGCCTTCGGCATGTCCCAACGCAGGTGCGATCCACATGTGTCCGTACGCCTTCATGCCACCACCTGTCACCGTGCGCCCTATGTCACCGTGCGCCCTATGTCACCGTGCGCCCTATGCCACCACCTGTCACCGTGCCCCCATGTCACCATGTGTCACCGTGCGCCCTATGTCACCGTGTGCCGCATGCTATGGTGTGCCGTATGTCACCGTGCGCGATCGCGCGTCGCTCAGTGTGTTTCCGAAGCCGCGCACGAACCCGACCCGGGAGGGCGAAGCTCCCGCTGAGCCCCGGTCCCGACACCACACACGGAGAGTCCCGACACCGCGCGCGGCTCGGCACAAG
The DNA here is from genome assembly GCA_046754365.1 of Phycisphaerae bacterium. Lineage (GTDB taxonomy): Bacteria > Planctomycetota > Phycisphaerae > UBA1845 > UBA1845 > JBHHVO01. Next base: position 3,311 of record JBHHVO010000226.1, read on the forward strand.
CCTCGCCCTCCCTTTTTGGCGTGCGTCCGGGTCACCGGATCGGCCTTGGCGCGGTGCGTCAGGACCGATCGCGATGCAACACAACACGTCGTCATCAAGCCTGCCCGCACCGTCACGGCGTCGGATCCGCGACAAACCGCGTCACCACCGCGAGCGGGCGCCCCGCTTCCTGAACCGTCACCGTCACGCTCACACCGGCCACCGCCGCCGCGAAACCCGTCGGCTGCACGCTCGACGTGCTCACCGTCACCGACCGGTCGAACGCCGCATACGCAGCCGCGTACGTCGTACCCGTCGCGTCCGCCACCGCGCCGGCCGCTTCCGAAAACCCGTGATAGTCGTCTACGTTGTCATACAGCGATCGCGCCGTCTCGCCCGCTTCGGGTCCCAGCGCGGAGGCACCGTTCGGATCGTCGTACGGCAACGCCAGAATCTCATCCATCAGCGCCTCGGCCAACTCCGCCGCACGCGTCATGCGCACCGCCTCCTGCGTCTGACGAACCCCCGCCAGCAGCGCCGCAGCCACGGCCGCCGCGCTGATCGACAACACGATCGACGCCACCACCGCCTCCACCAGCGTGAGCGCGCGCCGCCGTGCCCACCGGCGCCGCCTACGAGATCCACGCGACCAACCACCCATCGTCTTCCCGCCTACGCACATCGCTTTCGCCGCCGGGTGTCCGACGCCGCCCACCGGATCGCGCTGCCGCACCGCTGTCACCGCCGCGCAACATGCTCGCCGGCACAACGCGCCGCGCGCCGCAAACCGGACCCCCAACCCCGCGCCGCGCACCGACAACGACGCGGACCACGACAACCGCCACGGCGGCACACCGTCCGCGTCACCGACACCGGTATCCCCACGTGTCCAACCCGCGATCCGGTGCCTGCGTCCGGAATCCACGTTGTCTTTCGGACGCGTCCACCGTCTACATAAGCCCGCCGACGCGGCCGCGAGCACCCCCAACGTCCTTGACGTCGCCCGGTAACCCACTAACCTGCCACGGTACCAACCGAACCCTGCTGGCGCTCTCTACAGGTGGCAAGCATGAACGCAGTCTTGAACAAACTCGGTATCCAACCGGAAAACCCGGGCGGTTTTGCCGGCGAATGGGTCGGCAGCGGACCGGTCCTTGAATCCCGCTCGCCCATCCATGACAAACCCATCGCCGCCGTAACCCAAGTCACACCTGAAGAATACGATGCGATCGCCGCCCGCGCGCACGACGCGTTTCTCAACTGGCGCACCTTGCCCGCGCCCCGCCGCGGCGAAACCATCCGCCGCCTCGGCAACGCACTCCGCGACGCCAAAACCGAACTCGGCACGCTCGTCACGCTCGAAATGGGCAAGATCCGCGCAGAGGGCGACGGCGAGGTCCAGGAGATGATCGACATCTGCGACTTCGCCGTCGGATTGTCCCGCCAGTTATATGGACTCACCATCCAGTCCGAACGCCCCGGACACCGCATGGCCGAACAGTGGCACCCGCTCGGCGTCGTCGGCGTCATCTCCGCATTCAACTTCCCCGTCGCCGTCTGGTCCTGGAACGCCGCACTCGCCGCCGTCTGCGGCGACGCCACACTCTGGAAGCCTTCGTCCTCCACACCCCTCACCGCCGTCGCATGCACCAAGATCGCCGAACGCGTCTGCCGGGAGACCGGCGCCGATCCCGCCATCTTCAGCCTCGCCGTCGGGTCCGGCGCAACAGTCGGACAACGCCTCGTCCGCGATCGCCGCATCCCGCTCGTGTCGGCCACGGGGAGCTGCGCGATGGGGCACCGTGTCGGCGCGGCCGTCGGCGAGCGCCTCGGCCGCACGATCCTCGAACTCGGCGGCAACAACGCCGTCATCGTCACGCCCCACGCCGACATGAAACTCGCCGTCGCAGCCATCCTTTTCGGCGCCGTCGGCACCGCGGGGCAGCGATGCACCAGCACCCGCCGCATCATCGTCCAGGAATCCGTTCGCGATGACCTCGTCCAGCGCCTCATCGCCGCGTACGAGCAGGTCACCATCGGAGACCCGCTCGAGCCCGGCACGCTCATGGGACCACTCATCAACAGCCAGGCCGTCGAAACCATGCGCACCGCGATCCGGCGCATCAAGGACGAGGGCGGCGAGATTCTCTACGGCGGGCAACACCTCACCGGCGACAAGTACCCCGGCGGCTGCTACGTCACGCCCTGCATCGCCGCCGCGAAAAACCACTTCCGGATCGTCCAGGAAGAGACCTTCGCCCCGATCCTCTACATCATCGACTACAAGGATTTCGACCACGCCGTCGCGCTCCACAACGACGTCCCGCAGGGGCTCAGCTCCGCCGTCTTCACGCGCGACCTCCTCGAAGCCGAACGCTTCCTCGCCGCCTCCGGCAGCGACTGCGGCATCGCCAACGTCAACATCGGAACCAGCGGCGCCGAGAT
>JBHHVO010000227.1:0-5730 GCA_046754365.1 Phycisphaerae bacterium
GCTTGCGCACATTCCCTGCAGCGTGCCGCGTAACCGGCACCGGCAATGGAATGTACAACACCGGTATCCATGACGATGAGCGCCGCGCCGGCAAGGTTGAACGGGATGTGCTTCGTGGCGCCGTGTCGGCAGTCGATCAGGAGGGCATGGCCCGCACGGGCCGACGTGCAGCAGAGCGGGTCCATGATGCCGCATGGGGCGGCGACGAAGTCGTTTTCGACCGACTGACAAAGCTGGGCGAGCTCGCCGGCCGGCGCATCTTGGCCCGAAAGCGCAAGCAGCGCTGTCGCGACACCGACGGTCAGCGCGGCCGAGCTGGCGAGCCCGGCGCCGGACGGCAGGTCGCCACCGATCCAGAGGTCCGCGCCGGACACGGTATTCCCGCGGCGCGCCAGCAGTGCCAACACACCGGCGGGGTACCTGGCCCAGCCAGCCGGCGGCGGCGGCGCGGCAGCGCGGAGCTCGACGCACGCGTCCGCCGCCAGCGAGAACACCCGCACGTGCGCACGGTGCGCACGACGTGCGGCCACGAAGAGCGCACGGTCGATCGCCATCGGGAGCACGAATCCACCGGTGTAGTCGGTATGGTCGCCGATGAGGTTGACGCGCCCCGGCGCGCGGACGATGAGGTCCGCTACCCCACCGAAGACGCTGTTGAATCCGCGTCGCGCTTGCTCGGCGTTCATGCCCCGGCCAGCCAATAGCGCCTCTCCGCCGAACACGGCCGTGCGGTTGTCGCGTCAGTCGGGTGTCACGAGCATGTCACCTGTCGCGACGTGCCGGCCGTTGACAAAATCACGCCACGTCATGATCCGCCCGGACGACGGCCGTATCTCGAGGATCTCGAGAAAACCGTCGGCCGCGGCGACGTAGCGCCGTTCATCGATCGTCCCCGGCTCAAGCGAAGGACCGGGCGGCACGTCCGCGGGCCTCGCACGAACGATGATCGTCTTCTCCCAGCGTCCGTCCCGCGCCTCATACCGGGCGGTCGCCCCGGGCCAGGGTGTCATGCCGCGGATGTGGTCGGCGACGCGGCGGGCGGGTCGGGCAAAGTCGATCCATCCGTCACGCTTGCGGAGCTTGGGCGCGCGCGTCGCCTGGCCGTCGTCTTGCGGCGTTCCCGGTGGCATGGCCCCATCGTCATAGAGTTCGAGCGCCGCCCGAACGGCGTCGACGCCGATGCACGCGAGCCTGTCGTGGAGTTCACCGGCGGTTTCATCCGGCTTGATGTACGTCCATCTGGATGCAAGGATCGGCCCGGCGTCCATGCGCTCGACGATGCGAAACACCGTCACGCCGGTCTTTTCTTCACCACCGGCCACCGCCCATTGAATCGGGGCCGCACCGCGGTATTTCGGCAGCAGCGACGCATGCAGGTTGACACAGCCCGCCGGCATCGTCGCAAGCAGCGACGCCCCGAGCTTCTGGCCGAACGCGATCACGACACCGAGTCGCACGTCCATACTGCGCAAGCGGGCCACCACCTCCGGCGCGTTGACGTCGTCGGGTGCCAACGTGGGGATGCCGGATTCGACGGCGGCGGCGTATACCGGCGTCTCGGCGGTCCGTCGCCCGCGACCGCTTGGCCGGGCGGGCTGCGTCACGACGGCGACGACGTCGTGATCGCTCTCCGCGAGGTAGCGCAACGTCGGCAGCGCGAATTCGCCGGAGCCAAGAAGGACAAGCCGCATGCCAAACCCTCGCCGAGACGGCCTCGGATCGTGGCTTTTCATCGCCTGGGTTTGTGGTTCGCCTCGAGCTGTTTGAGCACGCGTCGGTTCGCGATCGCGTCCGCGGTGGACATGCGGTCCACGATCAGGCGTCCATCGAGGTGGTCGCGCTCGTGCTGCCACACGCGGGCCGTCAAGTCCTCGCCCGTCGCGCGGATCGCCCTACCGTTGACGTCGCTCGCCTCGATGACGGCCCGAACCGCCCGACGCATGTTGACGTTCACGTCCGGCAGCGACAAGCACCCCTCTTCCGCTTCGCCCGCCCCCGTCAGCTCCACAAACCGCGGATTCACGAACGCCCGGTCATCCCCCGGCTCACCCGTGGTGTTGCACACAAAGAGCCGCACCGGGATGCCCACCTGCGGTGCGGCGAGCCCGACGCCGTGCGCCTCGTGCATAAGCCCGAGCATCCGCTCGGCGAGACCGGCCACCCACGGATCGAAACGATCCACCGGGACACACATCGCCCGCAGCACCGGATCCGGATAGAGGACGATGTGCAGCCCTTGTAGCGTCTCCGGTGTGGGTGTATCGACAGGGATGCCCGACATCGAGCGTGATCCTCGTGCGCCGCGTTCCTTGACACTACTTCCCGCCAGGATACTATCTCGAAGCTACCGATCGATCAATGGCAGACGCATCCAACGACACCACCGGCAACGAGCGCCTGGTCACACCCGACGCCGACAAGGACAAGGCGAAGAAGTGGTTCCAGCGCGCCCTCGAACTCGGTGAAAAGCGCCAATACGACTACGCGATCCAATACTACGTCGAGGGGCTTGAGTACTGGCCCGACGCCGTGGACGCCGCGTGCAAACCGCTCCACGGTTGCGCCGTCGCGCGCAAGCAGACCGGGGGCGGAAAGCCCGGGCTCAAGGAGACGATGAAGCGATCCATGACGCACAAGGACGCCAAGCAGGCGTTGCTCCATGCGTTCTGGCTCTTCGGACACGATCCGGACAACATCAGCTATATCGATGGTGTCGTGAAGAACGCGTGTCGCCTTCGCGCCGACGACACCGCCATGTGGGCGGGCGGCGTCATGCTCAAGGCCGTGCAGGCGGCGGCGAAACCCAACGTCAAGCAGCTCCAAACACTCGTGACGGAGATGGAGTCGCTCGGTGACCGCGCCGCCGCCCGCGGCGAAGCGACGCTCGCCGAGTCGGCATACCGTGCGGGCATCGAAGCACTGGACACCTGGCAGCGGCGGTTCCCGAAGGACCAGAATGTAAACGCCCGCCTACGCGATCTGTCCACCAAGCTCACGATCCACAAGGGCAAGTACCGCGATAGCGGCTCCTACCGCGACAGTATCGCAGACAAAGAGGCGCAGGCCGAAATCCACGACCGCCAGCGAACGGTACAGGCGGTCGATCGAGTCCGGGAGCTCATTGAAGCCGCCAGACGAGCGTCCGAAGCGGACCCCGACGCCAACGAGAAATTCAACCGCTACATCGATCTCCTCTGCCGGCCGGAAACCGATGAATGCGATCTCGCTGCGATCGGCGAACTCGTCAAGCGGTTTAAGGCAGGCGGTGATTACCGGCACAAGCAGCGGGCCGACAACATTCGCATGAGACAGCTCAACCGCCAGCGACGTGCGCTCGAGCAGGCCGGAGACCGCGATGCGGTCAGGCAGCACGTCGCCGACCAGCTCCGGTATGAGCTCACCGTCTTTAAGGAGCGCGCTGAGCGCTACCCGACCGATCTGCGGATCCGCTACGACTACGGTGTCCGCCTGTTTCGGGCAGGCAGGTACGACGACGCCATCCCCATGCTACAGGGGGCGCGCAACGACCCCAAAAACCGCTCCACGTGCGGGCTGTACCTCGGCCGCTGCTTCTTCAAAAAGGCGTACTACGATCAGGCCATCGCCACGCTCGCGGAAACCGCCGACCAGCACGAATACGACGACGACGACATCGCCAAGGCCCTGGCGTACTGGCTCGGGCGGTCCCAGGAGGCCGGCGGGTGGAAAGACGACGCCCGAAAAACCTACGGAAAGATCCTCCAGGTGGACTATACATACCGTGACGCCCGTGCTAGACTCGATGGTCTGCCCTCGGGCGGCTGATCGTGCGCCGCCCACCGTGCGTGCGCCCGGATCCGGCGCGCCGCACATGGGCCGAGCGGCCGCAAGCGCCCCCAGGGCTGCGTCTGGCCGCACGCCCCGGAACATGGGACCGGGGAGATCCAACGAGCGAGATGGGACCAGGAGATTCACCCGTGGCGAACCTTGCTTCCGCCAAGAAACGAATCAAACAAAATGAGCGCAACCGCGTGCGCAACCGGGCGCGCAAGTCCGCCGTCAAAACGGCCATACGCAAGTTCGAGGACGCCCTCCGCAGCGGCGACCTCCAGCTCGCCCAGGCCCTCATGTCGCGCGCGACCAAGACCATCGATCAGGTGGCGGCCAAGGGCACGCTGCACCGCAACACCGCCGCGCGACGCAAGTCGCGCCTCGCCGGGAAGCTCAACGCCGCCGTCGGCGCAAAGGCCGGCTAGCGCTCCGTCGCATCTGAATCGATCGCCGATCCGAGCCGCGATCGTAAGCGAGCGGAGGAGAGACGCTTTGGACACGACAGAACCGGTCGCTTGCGGTTGCGGCTCGATTCACCGCGGTCCATCGAGCGGGGGACGACACAGCGCTAGCCCATCGCCCCCGTCGCCCTGCACGCAACGCCGCCCGGACGCGATACCATCGCGATCATCACGCGCCTGATCCCGGGGCTGCACCGACGATGCGGGACGCAGCCAGGACCCACGCGGTGACCCAGGACGCGCCTCCCCCGGCATGGTACCATCGCGGCGCACCACCGGGCCCACGTCAACGTCCACAGCCCCATGGACGACCAACCACCTCAACCTCAAGCGTATGTGTCGCGCGGTGGCGACAAGCTCGCCGCCGCGCTCGATCACTTTGCGCTCGACGTGGCAGGGCATGTGTGTGCCGACCTCGGCAGCCACGTCGGCGGGTTTCTCGACTGCCTGCTTCGGCGCGGCGCCGCGCGGGTGTATTCGGTCGACACGGCGTACGGCATCCTGGCGTGGCACCTGCGAACCGACCCGCGCGTCGTGGTGTACGAGCGAACCAACGCCATGCATGTGACACTGCCGGAACGGCCGGACATGATCACCATCGACCTGGGTTGGACGCGCCAAGCCAAGGTCCTGCCGAACGTGGCGACCATCGCGGCGCGCGACGCCCACGTCGTAACGCTCATCAAGCCGCACTATGAGGCCGACCGGAACGCGCTGCGCCTCGGCGTGCTACCCGACGACGCCGTGGACGACGTCGTAGCCGGTGTGCTTGCCGACCTACACACGATGGGATGGCGGTCGATCGACCGGTGCAGCAGCCCGTTTCGAGGCCGGGGCGGCAATCGCGAGGTCTTCGCGCTGCTCGTCCGCGCGTAACCGCTGACTCGCAAGACGCGTAGCCCGCGGTTAAGCGGATGTGCGGCCCGCGCGTCAAACGAACGGTATCGGCGAGCTGCGTCGATCCGCGACCGCCGTGCCCGTCCGCCACCGTCGCGGGGTTCACTCGTTCGCGAGCTGCGCGAGCACGTCGTCCGGCACGTCGGAGTTGGAGTAGACCGCGTCGATGTCGTCGTGATCCTCGAGCGCGTCGATGAATCGCATCATCTTCCGGGCGCCTTCGAGATCGATCGTGATCTCGTTGCTGGCGACCATGGAGATGTCGGCCGATTGGATTTCGATGCCGGCGTTTTCCACGGCCTTTTTTACGGCGTGAAAATGTTCCGCCGCGCACGTGATCTCGTGAATGACATCAGATGATGAAACGTCGTCCGCACCGGCCTCAAGCGCGATCTCCAGAATCCGTTCCTCATCGGCCTGATCCGCCGCCACGACAACGACGCCCTTCTGTTGAAACATGAACGCTACGCAGTTCGGCGCGCCGAGGCTGCCGCCGGCGCGCTCAAAGATCTTCTTGATCTCCGGGGTCGTACGGTTCCGGAGATCAAGAAGATCTTTGAGC
>JBHHVO010000228.1:0-5723 GCA_046754365.1 Phycisphaerae bacterium
CAGCGGCGCTCCGACGTCACGCCGACGACGATCTCAGGCCATCCAGCGTCAAATCATCCGCGGGATCATCGACGCGCACGTAGAAGTCGTTGATCTTGAGCCGAAAGAACTTGCGGTAACCACGCCGCTGCAGGTGCGGCTCGATGGCCTCCCCCGCGGCGCGATCGTTTTCGATGAGCAGCACGCGCGGTTTGATGCGCTCGAGCGAGAAGCCGTCCAGCACATCAAGCTCGCAGCCTTCCGTATCGATCGACACGACGTCGACCCGCCAGCCGGCGTTGGGCACCCACGGCCCACCTGTCCCCGTCCGTTCACGCCGCTGCCGGCGAAGGATGTCGTCGACCGTCGTGACGGGAACGTCGAGATCCACGAGTTCGGCCCCCTCGCGGAGGCACCGTTGCACGTGTGCGTCGTCCGCGCGCAGAAACGACAGCACCGGCACGTTCTGCGCGAACGTAAACCGTGTCGTCCCCGTGCTGCCGCGCCGGCTGCACGCCGCATGGACGACGTGACTGCGTGGTCTGGCCTCCGCCGCGATGCGACACAACGGTTCGATCGGCTCGATCAACAGACCGTGCCAACCCATCTGCTCCAGGAAATACGTATTGCTCAGCGTCACACCGTCATAAGCGCCGATTTCGATGAAGTACCCGCGCCGGCGATGCCGAAACACCTGCCACAACACACGATCCTCACCGAACTGCGCCCTGAACAAATGGTCGAGCTTGACCGTGATCATGCCGAAACGCCGTGCGGCCCAGGCGGCGCGCACGCACCGTCCGCGCCCGCCACGACCTGCACATCCCTACCAGCCCCGTCCGATGCTTCCCGCGCTGCCGGCAGCCACCGCGCACCGCGCAACACCTCGACAATTCGAGCGATGCGGTGGCTATACAGATGCTCTGACAAGGTCCGTCGCTGCCCCGCCGCAGCAATCTCACGCCGCTCCGCCGCGTGATCGAGATAATATGCGGTCTTTTCCAGCAGCTCCGACTCGTCGTGGAATACGTCACATTCCTTCCCGATGACAAAACACGACGCCAGCTCGTCCGTCGGATACGTGAGCATGAAGCCGCCATGCGCGGTGATTTCGAAGTGACGCACGTTGAGTCCGGTCTCCAGGCAACCCTTCATCAGGTTCAGACAGATCGGCACACGCCGCATACGCTCGTGCAACTTTCGCATGTCCCACACGCGCGGTGTATGCCGCAACCCGTACACGTCATGCCAGTGGTCACCGATGAGCTCAAACCGATCACTAAGCTTGTGCTGCAAGAACCGAGCCCACCGATCGCGCTGTCGCACCGCCAGGTACGCGTTGTATACGAACTTGTCGTCGAAGTAGCGACGCGCCTTCGCCGCACGCACCTGCGGCGCGTCACCCGCCATAGGGGCATCGCCCAAACCATACAAGTCGAAATAGATCTTGTGGAACGCGACATCCGGCATGTCGGCGTGCACCGCCGCCCCGACCAGGCCCGCGAAGAGCTGCCGGGGCAGCACCGGCTGCGTCGATTGGAACCACGTCGTGGCCGGGTGCCCCATGAATGCGATCACGGGCCCGGGATCCGGATCCGGAGGCGGCGACGTATCGAAATCATCGTCCACGACCGCCATCGGCAACGTAAGCACGTTCGTCACGCCCATGCGCTGCAGCTCTTCCGCATGGGCCGATTCCCAGATCCACTTGATCCACGCGTTCGACTCCAACAGCCCCCAGTGATCGCCCCACGCCACCTGCCCCATCGTCGACGTAATCGGATCCAAATAGCACGCGACGTATGGGATGCCCAGCGCCGCCGTCGTCAGGCACACCTCGGTGGCGCCCGGGCGAGCATCGGATCCCGCGCCTGCATCCGCGCCCCGGTCCGACGCCGCCGCGGTGAGTGTCAGTGCCTCCGTGTTGAAATCCAGGACGAGCTCAATGCCATTCGCCTCGAAAAACGGGCGGTACACGGCTCCGTCCGACAGCCGTGCTTGTAACGAACGATGAAAACTCAGGCTCGCGAGCTCCGGCAACACGAACGCCTCAAAGCCCGCCGCCCGAACCGACGGCGCAAGCTGCGCCGTCGTTGCGACGCGCAGCGAGCGGCCGGCGCCGACCGGTCCTTCGCCGGCGCCATCCCGCCGCCCGGGCCACATCGCGCCGGCCCCGACCGCCGGCGGACCTGTCCTCTGCGAGCGCGTGGGCCTATGCGGGGGTGCAGACATCGGCTGTCTCCGAGACCTTGACGTAGAGCGCGTCGCCCCAATGCTGCGGCTGGTCCGACGGGTACACCGCATGACGGCGGTACCCGCGCTGCTTCATGAATCCATCCACCTCCGGAAACAGCGGACAGTCCTTGTACATCGGCACGAACGACACCTCGAGGTACACGACGCGGACCGACTCGAGCAGACGCCGCGCGCCGCGAAGCGCCGCCAGCTCCGCGCCCTGAACATCCAGCTTCAGCACGTCCACACGCGCCGGGTTGATCCGCTGCTCCACGCACCACCGGTCGAGCGTGCACACCCGCACCTCTTCCTCACCGACCACACGTGTCCACCTGGCGCACGGGTTGCCCGCCTCAAACGCCAGTAAGGAGTTCGCCTCCGGGCTCGCGGTAAGGTACATCGTCGCCGTCCCGTCGCGCTCACCCACCGCCATACGCACGGGGTGAACGTCCAGGTCGGCGCAACGCGCGCAAAGCTGCTCAAACACGCTCGATACCGGCTCGAAGCTGTAAATCTCCGCGTTCGGATACATCGCGCGAAACGCACCGGCCATCTGACCGACGTTCGCACCGCAATCGAGGACGACATCCGCGTCCGGCACGGCCGCGCGGCAGTCGTCGATCCACCGACCGGTCGAAAACGTCACTACCGTCGACGCGCCGCCCGCAGGTGCTCCACCCAACAACGCTGAGGCGGCCGCATGTGATAACCCCGCTTCCTGCGGTACGGAGCCTGCGACCACCGATCCCGACGTCGCCGACGCACCTGCGCCAGGCGCCCCCGCCCAACACGCGCCAGCGCCGCGCGGCGTCGAAGTGGGCACCGCGCCGCATGGCACTGCCGACGACGTATTGGCCGTGCACGAAGCTGACGCACCCGAGTTCGATGTACCGGAGTCCGGCGGGTCCCCATTCGCGCCCGCCGCGCCCGAGTCGGTCAGCGCCGCCTCGATCATATGGATGACGGTCTGCAGGCGGTGGCTGTAGAGGTGTTCCGAAAGCGTCCGGCGCTGCCCTGCCAGCGCCACCGCCCGTCGCTCTTCCGGATGAGCGAGATAGTATTGAATCTTGTCGAACAGGTCCCGCTCATCGCGGAACACGGCGCACTCCTTGCCGATCTCAAAGTGCGCCGCGAGTTCTCCGTGTTCGCGACACAACATGAATCCCCCCGCCGCCGTGATCTCGAAGTGACGCATGTTCAACCCGGATTCCGCATTACCGTTCACGAGATTAATGTTGATCGCCGTCGTACGGAAATGATCGAAATACGCGTCGGTCGTGTCGATCGACGGCTCACACGGCACGCCATACGTCGTGTCCCACCCCCGCCCGATCAAACGAAACGTATCGCCGAGCCGCCGCTTCAACAGGATCACGAACCGATCGCGATGATGAACGCATCGACACGCGTTGTAGAACAGCTTCGCGTCGAAATACGCCAGTGTCTTCTCGATCCGCGCCTGAGCATCGTCCGCCGGACCGATCGGCGCTCCGAGGCCGTACAGCGAATAGTACACGTCAAAAAAGGGAACGTCCCCTAAGTCCGACCGGACCCCGTCGGCCAACACGCCCGGAAAAAGCTTCGCCGTTGCAACGTGCCGCTGCGCACCGAAATACGATGTGTTCTGATTCCCGACAAACGAAACCACCGGGCGAATCTCCGACGCATCCGGCGGATCCGTCACGTACCGCCGGTTCGGCGCCGCCATCGGGACATGCACGACGTTGGGAATACCGAACGCCTGCAGCTCACGCGCCTGCGCCAGATCCCACACCGCCTTGACCCAACGCACGCTCTGAAGGCACTGCCATACCGTCGGCCACGCCAACCCCTGAAACACCGTCACCACTGGGTCGATGAAATGCGACACGAGCAACCGACCGGCCGCCTCATGCGCAAGCCGGACGTCGTCACCACCACCATCTCCGGGCACGAAGCCCAACCCGACACCGCCGTTGTCCAGCACGAAATCCACGTGCTGCTCGGCCAGTGCCTGCACCAGCGCTCCACCGTTGTCCAGCCGTGCCGCAAGGTCCGCCGCATGCGGGTTTCCGCTCGCAGGCTGCGCCATCGGCAACGCCACCGCGTCATGCCCAAGCGACGCGCATGCCCGATCCCACCACCCGTATGAAAACACGCCGACCTTCACGACAGCACCTCACGAACCCTGGCGGCCCGTTGAACAACGGAAACGGGCGCGTGGCGCAACGTCCAACGCCCCCGCGACGGCACACCACCCGCATCGTTATCGGCCACGCCACACCGGACCCTGCAGCCGAAGCGCCGCCGCACGCGCCGCGATGCCCGAACCGCGACGTGCCGACGCACGGCCTGTCGCTTGACCCGTCGCACGTCTCCGCCATACTCCCATGGGACACCTGCGCACCGCCGCGGCCGTGTCGCCCGGGCTGCGGCCCGTAGCTCGGGGCGTGGCAGCGGAGTGTCGCCAATGGCTTCCGGTACCGCACAGACCGCGGTATGCACCCCGGCCAAGCGTCGCGTGCCGCCGGCGCGCAAGGACGGGACTGTCCCCGAAAGGACGTGACGATCGACGTGGAACCCACGATCTCCGTGCGACGCCTCACCAAGGCGTACGGCGACAAACAGGTGCTCCGCGGCATCGACCTCGACGTCGCGCCGGGGCAGATTCTCGGCTACATCGGCCCGAACGGCGCCGGCAAGACCACGACCGTCAGAATCCTCATCGGCATGCTCGACGGCTTCGACGGCGACGTCCGCGTGTGCGGACACGATGTCGCCGCCGATCCGCTCGCCGTGAAACGCCGCATCGGCTACGTCCCCGAGTCGGCCGCGCTCTACGACGCGCTCACCGCCATGGAGTACCTGCGCTTCGTCGGCCGACTCCACGGCATCGAAACCGACGAGATCGACCGCCGCGCCCGCGAGATGCTCGCGCTCTTCGACCTCGCCGACGAACGCGACAACCGCATCGCGACGTTCTCGAAGGGCATGCGTCAAAAGGTGCTCATCGTCGCGGGCCTGTTGCACGATCCCGACGTCATCATGCTCGACGAGCCCCTCTCCGGCCTCGACGCCAGTGCCGCCGTCACCGTCAAGGAGATCATCGCGCGGCTCGCCCGCCGCGGGAAGACGATCTTCTACTGCTCCCACGTCATGGACGTCGTCGAGCGCCTCTGCGACCGCATCGTCATCATCGCCGACGGCAAGATCATCGCCGACGGATCCTTCGAAGACCTCCAAACGCGCGACAAGGATGCGTCCCTCGAGCGCATCTTCACACAACTCACCACCAAGGGCGGCCACGAAGCACGCGCCGACAGATTCATCCGAGCGTTCGAACGCCACGCATGATACCGCCCCGACCCCGCCGGAATGACACGACCACCACCCGGGACGTTTGCCCCCCCCCGCGCGAACCACCCACCCCGTGTGGCACCGGTTTAGTGTTTAGCGGGTCTTTGCAAGCCACACGGCACCTACCATGTAGCGTCCGCCCCCCGTGGCGGACGTCGGCGGCCGAGACGCCC
>JBHHVO010000229.1:0-5673 GCA_046754365.1 Phycisphaerae bacterium
TGCGGATCAACATGAAGGCGGCGAATCCGACATGGGACACCGTGGCCGACCTCAACTGCGGCCGGACGCACACGCAGTTGGTCGTCCTCCCGGATGGGAAGGTGCTGGCCGTCGGTGGCGACGCGGACGCATGTGACTTCGAGTATCACGCGGTGCTGCCGGCGGAGCTTTACGACCCGGCGGCGGACACGTGGACGCTCATGGCCGGGACCAACGTGTCGCGTTGGGTGCACTCGATCGCACTGCTGCTGCCGGATGGGCGCGTCCTGACGGCGAACGGCGAGCCGCCGTGCGAGGTTTGCGACCTGTGCGGCGGGCTGAACAACTACGCTACGGAGCAGGAGTGCCTGAACGACCCGATGTGCAACGCGAGTACGTGCTCGCACTGGGATTACTGTCAGACGTGCCCGAACGCCGATGCGCACCCGGGCGGTGAGACCGGGCCGGCGAGCAGCCGGGAGATCTTTTCGCCGCCGTATCTCTTCCAACCGAATGGGCAGCCGGCGGTGCGTCCGACGATTACGGCCGTCTCCGGCGGGAACCCGGCGGAGCCGCACACGATCCGGTACGGGCGACGCATCAGGATCACCACGGTTTCCGCGCAGGACATCACGAAGGTCAATCTGGTTCGCCTCGGTGCGGTGACGCACGGGTTCGACCAGGACCAGCGTTTCGTGGGGCTCAAGTTCGCGGTATCCGACCCGATCACGCTCAACGCGGTGGGACCCGTGAGCCCGTACATCGCGCCGCCCGGTTACTACATGCTCTTCATCCTCGACGACGGCGTGCCATCCGTCGCCACGATCGTTAAGCTGGAGCCGTAGCGGTCGACGGATGGCTCCCACCCGTGTCTTGGGCGGGGGCGATCCGCCAACACGGCTCGGCCGTGGAGCGCGTGTTGCTGGCGTCCATCGCACCGAGGACGCGGGAGTTGTGTTTTGTCTCATTGGCGGGCGGAACGTTTGTCGCGGTTGCCACCGTATCTGTTTGTGGAAATCGACCGCAAGAAACAGGAGGCGGTGGCGGCGGGTCGGGACGTGATCGACTTCGGGGTCGGCGACCCTGACGCGCCGACGCCGGGTTTCATCGTGGATCGCATGGCGGACGCGATCCGCCGGCCGGCGAACCACCGGTATGCACTCGGCGTCGGCTCGCCGGCGCTGCGTGCGAGCGTGCAACGATTCTTTGCGCGACGGTTCGGGGTTGCGCTCGACGCGTCGCGGGAGATCATCGCGCTGTTGGGGTCGAAGGAGGGGCTCGGGCACGTCCCGACGGCGGTGCTCGATCCGGGTGACGTCGCGCTCGTGCCCGATCCCGGGTACCCGGTGTATGAGGCGGCCACGCTGTTTGCGGGCGGTGTGTGTCATAGGATGGCACTTCTTGCGGACCGCGGGTGGCTGCCGGCGCTGGATGATATACCGGCCGACGTGTGCGGCCGCGCGCGCGTCATGTTCCTGAATTATCCGAACAACCCGACGGCCGCGACGGCGCCGCGGGCGTTTTTTGAGGCGGCCGTCGCGTTCGCGCGGGCGCACGATATTCTGATCGTGCAGGACGCGGCGTACAGCGAGATCTACTTCGACGATCCGCCGCTGAGCGTGTTGCAGGTCGACGGGGCGAAGGAGGTTTGCATCGAGCTTCATTCGCTGTCGAAGAGCTTCAACATGACGGGCTGGCGGATCGGGTTTGCGGTGGGCAGCGCGGATGCCCTCGCCGCGCTCGCGAGCGTCAAGGCGAATTACGACTCCGGCGTGTTCATGGCGGTTCAAGAGGCCGGGATCGCGGCGCTGGACGAGTACGACCACGTGGACGTCCGGGCGCGGGTGGACATGTACCGCCGGCGGCGCGACATTGTGGTGCGGGGTCTGGAGCGCGCCGGGTGGGACGTGCCGGTCCCGCGGGCGACGTTCTACGTGTTCGCGCGTGCGCCGGGCGGCCGCGACTCGATGTCCGCGGCGCGCCGTATACTCGACGACGCGGACGTTGTCGTGATCCCGGGTGTGGGGTTCGGCCCGAGCGGGGAGGGCTACGTGCGGTTCGCGCTGACGGTGGATGAAGATCGCACGCGCGCCGCGCTGGACCGGATCGCGGACTTGACGTGGTGACTGCGCGGGACCGGAACCGCGACACGGTTTGCCTGGGGCTGGGTGCGAACGTCGGCGATCGACGCGGGGCGCTGTGCCGCGCGGTGCAGCGGCTCGACGCGGACGGTCGTGTTTGTGTGGAGTTCGACGGCGGGGTCGCGGGGCTCTATGAGACGAGCCCGGTCGGTGGACCGACGGGCCAGCGCGCGTACCTGAACTCTGCGGTTCGTGTGACGACGACGCTTTCGCCGATCGCGCTGCTGGAGCTGGCGCTGCGGGTCGAGGCGTCGCTCGGGCGTGTCCGCGGTGTGCCATGGGGTCCGCGGACGATCGACATCGACGTGTTGCTGTACGGCGATCGTATCGTCGGCGGACCGCGCCTGACGGTTCCGCACCCTCGGCTGCACGAACGTCGGTTCGTGCTGGAGCCGCTCGCGGAGATTGCGCCGGATTGGCGGCATCCGGTGCTGGGTGTGACGGTGCGGGTGCTTGCGCGGCGGCGAGCGGCCCGGGCGACGGGTGAGACCGTTGTGTTGGTCGACGCGGGCGGGACGGAATGGTACAATGCATAGGGCGTGAGGGCGCGGCGCCGGTACGGCGCGTGGGGTAGGTTACCGGACGCTTGCGGCGTCGCACGGTAGGGGCCCGCGTCCGGTGTGTTTGAGCGCATCCGCACGGGGTGGGGTTTGCGATAGCCGAAATCTCGAGCATGCGGAGGTCATCGTGTGATGTATGAGCGCGTGTCCAGTAAGGGAGGTCGCGGCCCCCGCCGCGCGGCGTGCGGTGTCGGGACCGGGGCTCAGCGGGGGCTTCGCGCTCCCGGTAGGGGTTCGCGCGCGCCTCTTCGTACAGGCTTCAAGGCGCGGACGGGGATGCGAGCGCCGTTGTGGGTGATGGCGGGCGCGGTCGTGACGATGCTCGCGACGGCGGCATCCGGTGCGATCATCGCGACGAGCGCGCAGGTCGTGACCACGGTGCAAGAACTGATCGACGGCGCGCCGGCGTCGGTGAGCAGCGACAGCGCGGTGTTCGATGGTACGGCGGCGGACCTGCCGATCGTGGCGTCCGGTGCGCTGTCTTCGACCGAGTTGGACGGCACCGTGATCGCGCAGGCGCACAGCGTGAGCACGTTCGCCGACCCGACCCGGCTGGCGACGGCGAACCCGGCGGAGTTCGGTCTCGAGGTGGGCGGCTTCTCGAACGCCGAGTCGGTCGCGTACACGATCTTCAGCACGGGCACGGAGTCGCGGACGGTTGTGTTTCAGCGGGCCGGGGCTGGGGGTGCGGTCGCGGGTGAGATCGCGTTTCGCGCCGACGGGACGCAGGTCGTCGAGAGCACCGTGTTTTTCAGCGGGGCGGTCATCGTTTGGACGCGCGGTGAGGATGACGGCGAGGGTGACGGCGACCGCGAAGACATGCTGAGCGCGTTGCGCGTGACCGTGACGACCGGCGGCGGCACGACGGTGTTTGATACGCGCGTGACGGTTACGGGCGATCCGGGTGCGTCGGATGCCGTGACGACGTCCGGGCCGATCGTGGCGGAGCGCGTCGCGATGGAAGACCTCATCGCCGAGGGTGTGGATGCATCCGCGGCGGCGGTGTTGGCCGACCTGGCCGAGCGGGCAAACGTGACGTTTGTCATCGTGCCGCGCCAGCAACACCGCTACAGCTACACGGTGACCGCGGACGAGCCGCTCGTGCTGACGGCCGAGTTTCAGGCGAACGTGCGCCACGCGCCGCGCGGGACCGGCGCAGTGGCGGTGTGGGGGCGGTCGTTCGAGATGCTGGCGGGTCTGATTGAAGACGCGATCCCCGGTATCGACGGCGAGCGCGTCGAAATGTCGATGAATGACGCGGCGGCGCGGCGCAGCGTCGGCGCGGTCGCACGGGCCGATGAGACCGGCACGACGACGCGCGCCACGGCACCGGCGATGTGCGGCGCGTTGGGCGGCGGTGCTCCGGCGATGCTGCTCGCCGGACTCGGGCTTTCGCTCGTCGGGCGACGCGGTCGCCGCCGGATGGCGTAACCGGCGCGCGATCCATCATGAGCCCGGTGCCATGTGGCCGCGATGCAGCACCAGCGCGACGCGGACGCAACTTCTCACCACACCGGTGTCATACGGGCGCGGGCCGTTGCGGGCGCGTAGGCGGTACCCGCCGCGCCGGCGGCCGGCCATGGTGTCGAGCGGTGGTGAGCGCCGGACCTTGCGCGGCGCTCGCGCGCATCGCGTCGGCCCGTAGCGCCGATCCGCGCATGACCCAGGCCCGCAGCGACAGGCCGAACAGGCACCACGCGATCTGAGCGTTCTCCTTCGGGAAGAACGTCTGCCCGGACAGGCCCATGAGTAGCATGATGGTGACCGCGGCGAGTGCCGCGGCCCCGACCGCCCGGAGGAGCCGGTCCCGGCGATATCGCGCAAGCCGCAACGAGATCCAGAACACACCGACCAACAGGGCGAGCACCGGGACGGCGCCGATCACGCCGGTGTCCGCGACGAGCTCAAGGTATGCGTTGTGGGGGTGTGTCGGGCATACGTCCTGCTGCTCGAGGATCCGGTCGCGGGCGGACGTTCGCAGGATCGAGAGCCGGCCATACCCGAGCGCGGGGCGCGTCGCGATGGTGTCGAGCACGGGCGGCCAGATGACGGTCGTGCGGCCGGCGGTGATTGTCCCGAAGTCGTCTTCGATCCGTCCCTCGACGCTCACGACGCCGACGCCGGCGAGCAGGCGCTGCGACACCCCCGGGAACACGGCGAACAGCACGAGCAGACCGACCGGTAGGACAACGAGCAGGTAGCGCCATAAGAACACCGCGAACAGGCATCCGACGCCCGCAAACGCGAGGTAGCCGCCTCGGGACCGGGTGAGCACGAGCGCCATGAGCGGCAGCAGCGCCAGGGCCGCAATCGCGGCGGCTTGCCACCGGCGCCGCCTCAAACCCGCGGCCGCGAGGATGCCCCACGCGCCGGTGGCGCAGATCATCGCGGCGCCGTTCGCGTGGTAGCCGAGCCGCTTGCCGATGCGTCGCCTCGCGCGGAGCTCCTCCTTGCCGGTCTGCTGGAGTGAGGCGATGGGGACGACCTTGACGATCGTCGCCGCGGGTGGCAGGGCCATGACGAGCGTCGCGACGAGCCCGATGGCCAACCGCCGCCGCGTCCGCGCGCCGTCAAAGAGGAGGAGGGCGGGGATGAGATACTTGAGGGCGTTGACGAGATGGTCGCCGGTGAGTGACGCCATGGTGACGGGGGTCGACGCCTCCCCGCTCGCGCCGGACGGGAACGACTTGATGTCGAGCGCCGCGCGGACGTATGCGACCACGATAACGCAGACATAGGTGCCGACCAGGGCGGCGGCCGCGCGGGGCATGTCCCAGCGGATGCGCTGGTACCGGCGTGTGACGAACCAGGGCACGAGGATCGCGACGAGCAGGAGGTTCCAGGGATTCATGCCGTGAATCCCGAGGACCTGCCGCGGCATGTCGTCGAACCCCATCATGGCCGCAAGCACGATGAGGCCGCAGAGCGAAATGAACCAGTTTCGCCACGCGTAGACCGCCAGTCCGACGATCACCAGTGTGAGGATGTACACC
>JBHHVO010000230.1:0-5649 GCA_046754365.1 Phycisphaerae bacterium
GAGCCGGTCACCGGCATCCGCGCGGAGGCTCCCGGCGACGTCGATGAGGTCGGTCTCGACGAGGCTCCGGCCGATCGCCCGGCCGGCGGCCGCCAGGAACGTATACGCCATCGCGCCGCCGATCAGGATCGTGTCGCAGCGCTGGAGCAACGACCGGATCACGCCGAGCTTGTCGGAGACCTTCGCACCGCCGAGCACGCACACGAACGGTCGGGCGGGGTCGGCGACGGCGTCACCGAGGAACTTGAGTTCTCGTTGTACGAGGTACCCCACGACGCGCGGTTTGCCGGCCATCGCGCGGGGCACGCTCACCATGCTTGCGTTGTCGCGGTGACACGTACCGAACGCGTCGTTGACGTACACGTCCGCAAGCGACGCGAGTCGGCCGGCGAACGCATCCTTCTCGCGCCGGAGGGTGGAGTCCGCAGCAGCCTTGTTGTCCTTGATCGTCTCCGCGGCATGGAAGCGAAGGTTCTCGAGCATGCAGACGTCGCCGTCCTGCATGTTGAACACGTGGTTGGCGACGGCATCACCGACACAGTCGGACAGCATGGCCACGGGGCGTTCCAGGCGCTCGCCCAACCGCGCCGCGACCGGCGCGAGCGACCACCGCCGGCGATCTGCCGCGCCACCCGTGGGGCGCCCGAGGTGGCTCATCAGGATGACGCGCCCGCGGCCGTCCACGAGTCGCTTCACCGTCGGCAACGCCGCCACGATGCGGCGGTCGTCGGTGATTCGGCCCGCGTCGTCGAGCGGCACGTTCAAATCCAATCGGACCAGCACGCGCCGCCCCCGTACGTCGATGGCATCCACGGTTTGCTTGGCCATGCGGTCTATCCCCATCGCGGTCTATGACTTGCCCGCCGATCGCCGCGGCGCCCGATCAGCGCGTGAGATCGGTCACACGACCGGTCCCGTCACGGTCGACCCGGTGCGTTGTTGCGCATCGATTGACGGGCGCGCCGAGCCGCGACCGTGATGGCGCGGAGGGTGAAGCGTCGCGCTTGCCGCGAAAGAACCGGTCTCGCGGCTCGGATTATCCATCGTATCGCGTGTGACGACGCCTTAGAACCTCGCCACGCGCGCGATGAGGTCGGCCGTCCGACACGCGTAACCCCATTCGTTGTCGTACCACGAGACGACCTTGACCATGCGGCCGCCGTCCGCGGGCATGGTCATCGTGCTGAGCGCGTCGACGATGGAACTGTGTGGGTTGCCGATGATGTCGGAGCTCACGAGCGGGTCGGTACTGAACGCCATGATGCCCTTCATGCTGCCTTCGGCCGCCGACTTGAGGGCGGCGTTGACCTCCGCCGCGGTCACCGACGCCTTGAGCGTCGCGACGAGATCGACAATCGAGCCGTCGGCGACCGGAACGCGCAGCGCGAAACCGTTCAACTTGCCGCTGAGCTCCGGCAGGACCTTGCCGACGGCCCGCGCCGCGCCGGTGCTCGTGGGGATGATGTTGATGGCCGCGGCCCGCGCGCGGCGCGGATCGGCGTGCACGAGATCGGCAATCCGCTGGTCGTTCGTGTACGCGTGGATCGTGGTCATGAGGCCCTCGACGACGCCGAAGCCGTCATGCAGGACCTTGACCACCGGCGCGAGACAGTTCGTCGTGCAGCTCGCGTTGGAAATCGTGGTATGCGCGCCGGAGAGCTGGTCATCGTTGACACCGAAGACCACCGTCAGGTCGGGCTCGTCCTTGGCCGGAGCGCTCAGGATCACCCGCTTCGCGCCGGCCTTGAGATGATCGCCGTACCCGCCGCGCTCGCTCTGGCGCCGCACGAACACCCCGGTCGATTCGAGCGCCACCTCGACCCCGAGGCTCCCCCAAGGCAGCTTCGCCGGCGCCCGCTCCGAAAGAACCGTGATCTGTTTTCCGTTGACGATCAGCGCGTTGTCGGCCGACTCGATGGTCCCGGGGAACCGACCGTGGACCGAGTCGAAGTTGAGCAGGTGCGCCAGCGTGGCCGCGTCGCTCAGATCGTTGATCGCGACAATCTCGAATGCGTCACCCTGCGCCATCATGGCCCGTGCCGCGAGGCGCCCAATCCGCCCAAAACCGTTGATCCCGACGCGAACCGCCATGTCTGTTACTCCGAGAAGATAACCGAGCGACGCTCGGCACGGCATCCACCACGACCGTCACTGGCACGACGGAACGGCCGTCCGTCGCCCCGTGCGAACACGTTGTCACGGGCCCGCGCGCCGCGGGGCATCGTCGGAACCCGGCGCACGGTCCCACCGTCCCGGCGCGCGTCCCGCGCCCGGAAGCGCCCCGAGACCGGGTATCACCGTATGAAGCCCGGGCGTCGGCGTCAAGACGATCGCGTCCGATAGCCGGTGGCCGGTCGGTCGGCCGCGCGACACCACGTGAGACCGGCCCCGCGCGGCGCCGGCCCGGGGGCGGTACGGATACCACCGTTTGAACCACGGCGGCATAGCCCTCGCGTGACAGCCGGCGCCATGACACGGCACCGTAGTCCACCGATTCGGACCTTCTCCCGTCCGTTGACCGACGCCCCATCGCGCGCCGGTGTGGCGCGTTACGCCGTACTGCTAATCGCCGTAAGCACCCGGTCCGATGAACCTCTTGCGGCACCGGTCGGCGCCGGCGCGCACGGCGTCCGGGGGCTGGTGGGTGGCGCGCCTGAGCGCGCGTCAGGCCGGCGTTGGCGACTGACGGGCCATGCTTACCCCGACCCTCGGACGACCCCCGGGCGACGCTCGATCGGCGCGCCCGCGGCCTGTCGCCGCGGGGTCGTAGACCCAGTGTCGTGCGGCTGGCTGCGTCCGATACGCCGCAGCCGTGCGGTGTGACCGGGCCGGTGGATCGCACGCCGCCGAGCCGGCCTTCCGCCGGTTGATGCCCGCGTGTTATGGGCGGCGCCACGTCGACCGCACACGTCCGGCGTGGTCGACGGCGGCGGTGGAACGGATACGCATGAGGGAGTCTCGCAGCCATGTTGCCCGCGTCCTGAGATGGGTGCAGTGGATCAGCGTGGCCGTGGCGATATCGGTCGCGGTGTTCGTTGTCTCGAGCAACCGCCAGAACCGGCAGGCCGTGGCGAAGCAGGTCCGGGAACGCAACCTGCTCAAGATGCGCGCGGCGAAGAACCGGATCGAGTACTACGCGAATGAGATTCGTCTCTGCTTGCAGCTCATCAGCGCGTACCCGCGCGTCATGGCGTTGAGTCCGGAGTCTCAGCGATATCTTCAGACGGTGTACGAATCCAACTACGAACAGCTTCGTCTCTCGGAGATCTACGTCATCAAGCGTGATTTCACGGGACTGCATGAGCCGTTTCGCACGTTCGAGCAGGGCGATGCCGAGCACGACATCGGCGAGCTCCATGCGCTCGAACGGGAAGAGGAGGAGTACGCGGTACAGCTCGAACACATCCGGCGATTCGCGGCCGACCCATCGCTCGGGTTCCTGGTGAGCGAGCCGGTCGAGCTGTGCATCGGCGAGCAAGGCAGGGTATTCTCGGTGCCGATTCGGTCCGACGACGAGTTCCTCGGCATCGTCGCGGGTATGGTGCCGTCTCAGGTCGTGTCCGAGGAGCTTGAGCACAGCAGTCTCTTCAACTGGGTGCTTTTGGCCCACGAAGGCGGTAGCGTCGTCGGATGCACCGACTTCCCGCCCGAGATGCTCCACTGGTTTCGGAACCGGTTTGAAACGCAGCCCGCCACCGAGTTCTTCGAGCAACACGACCACGTCTTCACCGTCAACGGCTACAACGCGCTTTGGACCACGGCCGACATCCCCGACGACCGTGCGTGGTTTATCGCGTTTCTCTATGACGAGGCCCGGTTCCTGCGCGAGGGCGGTGTGACCACGACCATGGCCGGGTGGGGCGCCGCGATCGTGGCGCTGCTGCTGGGCGGGGCGGTCGTCGTCCTCTGCCGCGTCATCGTCGCGCTCATGCGCGCCCGCCGGCAGGCCGACGAACGCGCCCGCGCGTTGAGCGAGAGCGAGGCGAAGACCCAAGCGATCGCGAACTACACGTACAACTGGGAGAGCTGGGTCGGACCCGACGGCAAAATCCTGTGGATCAACCCCGCGGTCGAGCGGATCACCGGCTATACCGTCGAGGAATGCCTCGCGATGCCCGATTATCCATCGCGCCTGATTCATCCCGACGATCGCGCGATGATCGCCGAATGGTTCCGTAAGGCCGTTACCGAGCGCACGACCGGCAACGACCTGACGTTCCGCATGCGACGCAAGGACCGTACGGTGCGGTGGGGGGCCGTGTCGTGGCAGCCGATCTTCGGATCCGACGGCAAGTGTCTCGGGCATCGGTCCAGCATCCGCGACATCACGAAACGCATCCGCGCGGAA
The DNA here is from genome assembly GCA_046754365.1 of Phycisphaerae bacterium. Taxonomy (GTDB): domain Bacteria; phylum Planctomycetota; class Phycisphaerae; order UBA1845; family UBA1845; genus JBHHVO01. Next base: position 4,349 of record JBHHVO010000230.1, read on the forward strand.
GATACGATCCGCCGGCACAGTGAAATCCTCGAACGGACGGTCGAGGAACGTACGGCCGAGCTCGAAGCCGCCAAGAAACGCGCCGAAAGCAACAGCCGCGCGAAAAGCGCGTTTCTCGCCAATATGTCACACGAGCTGCGCACGCCGCTGCACGGCATCCTGAGCTTCGCCGGGTTCGGCATGCGCGCCGGCGATGAAGCCGACACCGGTCGCGACGAACTACGCAACTATTTCCAGAAGATCAACGACAGCGGTCAGACCCTGCTCGCCCTGCTCAACGACCTGCTCGATCTCGCCAAGCTCGAAACCGGCGCGATGGCATTTGAGTTTCGCACGATCGACCTGCGTGCGCTCGTCGACGCCGTCGTCGAGGAGTTCGGCGCGCTCGCCGCCGAACGTAAGCTGTCGATCCACTGGCACGACCCGGGCTTCGACGCCACCACCCGCATCGACCCGCAAAAGATGAAACAGGTGATCCGGAACCTCTTGAGCAATGCCGTCAAGTTCTCGCCCGAGGGCGGCGGCATCACCGTCGAGATGCGGCAAGCCGGCGACACCGTCGTCGTGTGCGTGAGCGATGACGGTCCCGGCATCCCCGAAGCCGAACTCGAATCCGTGTTCGACAAATTCGTTCAGTCAAGCAAGACCAAGACCGGCGCGGGCGGTACCGGGCTCGGGCTCGCGATCTGTCGACAGATCATGACCCCACACAAGGGCCGCGTATGGGTAAGAAACCGACCCGACGGCGGCGCGGAGTTCTCCGTGGAACTACCACTGGCCAGGGAGACCTCCGTGGCATCGCCGCGAATCCTCGTAGATGCCAATGATGATGCATCCGACACGTGACACAACCGCGCGGACCATGCATACGACCGCGACCACCCGCAGGTGGCCGACGACGCGCCGGGCTCCGGCACACGCCCGACCTGCGTCGGCCGTGGGGCCCCGGGCGGGCGGCGCGAGACGCCGGCGGGCCGCCCTTGGGATGATACGCCCATGACGAGCATGCAGGACGATCACGCCGGCGGCAGGACCGCGAGCCAGGGACGACGCTCCTCGGAAAGCGGATTTCGCCTGTTCCGCTACTTCGTCCTCGTCTCGCTCGCGGCGGTCGCCGCGATACTGCTTCTCGTGGCGTTCGGGCTCAACGCGGTGCTGCACCGGTCGGTGGTCACCGAGGCCGAGTTGGACGCCGTGCACCTGTCGGCTGCGCTCCGCGACCTCGCCGGGACAACCCTCATCCGGACCGGCCCCGGTGGCGAGCAAGTGCTGGTCCTCGACGCGCCGAAGATGGAGGACCT
>JBHHVO010000231.1:0-5632 GCA_046754365.1 Phycisphaerae bacterium
GATAAGCACGACCGCTTGCCCGACGGTCATCATGTCCCCACGCACCCCCAGGTCCGCCCGCTGCGCCATGCGCAGAATCGCCGCCGTCAGCGCCGCGTCCGACTCGATCAGCGGGACGACGTCCCCGACCGACGAATCATCCGATGAGGTAAGCTGCAGCAGTCGGGCGGCCACCGCCGGCAGCGGCGGCAACCGGTCAAGCTGGCTGAGGATCAGCTCCACGCGCTCGCGCTGGGCGAGCGGTTCCAGTGGATTCGGGCGTGTCGGCGCCGTCATGGTAGGCACGTCGTGTGACCCGCATGTGACAAAGGGTCGTCAGGCACCGCGAGACGGCGGCGCATGGTACATCCGTTACGCGAGGTTGAGCAGTTCCGCCATCCGTGCGATCACTGCATCGATCTCAAACGGCTTGCGCACAAAATCATCCGCCCCGGCCGTCTTGAGCTCCGCCACCTCGTCCGGGTCCGCCACGCCGCTGATCACGATGATCCTGATGTGTTCATACTTGGGGTTCGCGCGGATCGTCCGACACACGGCCGTCCCGTTGATGTCGGGCAGCTTGTAATCCAACAGGATGATGTCCGGGCGGAATTGCTCGGTGGTCAGGCCCGCGTCATACCCGGTGGTCGCGGTGCGGATTTCGAATCGGCCATCGCGCTCAAGCAGCTCTGTGAACATATCGACGATCGCCTCGTCGTCGTCCACGACCAACACACGCTTGCGACCGGTCTCGAGCTGTTCGAGCGGGATGTTGTTGGCCTTCATGAACGAGAGCAACGCGTCGCGCGGGATGCGCCGGAATCGCGAGCCCGGAACGCGGAACCCCCTGAGGCGCCCACTGTCGAAGCACCGAATGATCGTCTGCTGGCTGACCTTGCATATCTGGGCGACCTGGCCGGTCGTGAAGATGTTTCTGGAGGTTGTCGTTGCCATATCGCGCGTCTCCCCGAGCGGCGCCCCGGGGCAGATCCTACTCATATACTCCATACTCCCCAGCTTTACCATACGATACATGCCGTACAGTGTACTGTCAAGACCGAAACGCTTGCCTCGGCGTCGCACATTATCGAGCCCACCGTATGGGGCGGGCAACGAGACCGAGAACCCGGACCAACGACGTCGAGCTTTGACCCACCGTGGGAACCCTGACCTACGTTGGGACACCGGGTCGCATGCGGTGGCGCGGCCACACCATGCCCGCGGTACGGCGTCCGCTCGGGTGGTGATGCCGCAACGCCAGGTCGCCGGTACGGCGCCAGCGACACCGGTTGTGCGACGCTCCGGGGTGGTCCATCGCGTGTGGATCGACGGATCATCCGCACCGCGACGGGAAGCGGGCGGACGGGGGAAACGCGGTTGTGGTGCGAAAAACCGCCGCTTGAAGGTCGCTGTTCCGTTCATCCTGCTCGATCGAACAACGGGCGACACGGCCCCAGGCCACTCCGCCGACCGGACACGTAGACCCATAAGATCATGACGTCGGGGGGATTGATGCCGCTGATGCGACCCGCCTGGCCGAGCGTTCGCGGCCCGACCCGGGCGAAGTGTTCCCGGGCCTCGTGGCGCAGCTCGGGAATGGCACCGTAGTCGACGTCGTGGGGGATCGGCATCGATTCGAGCCGACGCATGCGGTCGATCTGGGCCGACTGCCGCTCAAGATAGCCGCTGTATTTCGCGTCCACGAGGGCCTGGGCGACGTGGGCGGCGTCGAACACGCGGTCGGCGCGGCGACTGATGAGGGATGCGAGCGCGGCGACGTCTACCTCCGGGCGTCGCATCCACAGGGCCGCGGGGACGTCGCGAACCCGGGCGACGCGACAGCACGCGTCGATCTCGGCAAGGGCAGCACGCTTGTCTTCGAAACGTCGCCACCGAACGTCACTGACGAGCCCGAGTCGCCGCCCGACGGGCGTCAAGCGCTGGTCCGCGTTGTCACTCCGCAGCGCGAGGCGGTATTCCGCACGCGACGTGAACATGCGGTACGGCTCGGACGGCGGTCGTGTGATCAGGTCGTCGATCATGACACCGATGTAGGCCTGATCGCGGCCGAGGATGAACGCATCTTGCCCCGCGAGCTTGCGGACGGCGTTGACGCCCGCGATCAGGCCCTGCGCCGCGGCCTCCTCGTAGCCGCTCGTCCCGTTGATCTGCCCGGCGGCAAAGAGCCCGGAGACGGGTTTGGTCTCGAGCGCGATCGTGATCTGGCGCGTCGGGATGTAATCGTATTCGACGGCGTAGCCGTATTGCAGGACCCGCGCGCGCTCGAGACCGGGCGTGCACGCCAGGATGCCGTCCTGCACGTCCCGCGGCAGCGACGTGCTGATGCCGTTGCAATACACGCGATCGTCGTCGTAGCCCTCGGGTTCGAGAAAGATCTGGTGCCGCGGCTTGTCAGCGAACCGAACCACCTTGTCCTCGATGCTCGGACAATACCGCGGACCCGTGGATTGGATCCGCCCGGAGTACATCGGCGCGCGATGGAGGTTCGCTCGGATGAGATCGTGGGCCTGATCGTTGGTGAACGTGATGAAACACTCGATCTGCCGTTGCGGCAGGTGATCGGTCATGAACGAGAACGCCGGCGGTGGGTCATCGCCGGGCTGCGTCGTGCACACGCGATAGTCGATGGTATCGCGGGCGACGCGGGGCGGCGTGCCGGTCTTGAGGCGGCCGAGCGTGAGACCGAGCCGGCGCAAGCCGCGGCTGAGGTCGTCGGCCGACTGCTCACCGATCCGACCGCCACGGGCCTGGTCGTCACCGCAGTGCATGAGGCCGCGCAGGAACGTTCCGGTCGTGAGGATGACAGCCGGCGCGGAGAGACGTCGCCCATCCGCGAGCGTCACACCCGTGACACACCGGTGCGCGGGCTGTTCGGAGAACCGAACGGCCTGCACCGCGCCGTCACCGACGTGCCGGCCACCAACCCCACGCGTATCGATCTCCGCGACAACGCCGACGACGATCGCCAACCCGGGCGCGTCGGCGAGCAGGCCCCGGACGACGTCGGGATACCGCGTCCGGTCCGCCTGGGCGCGCGGTGCGCGGACCGCCGGCCCCTTGCTGCGGTTCAGGAGTCGGAATTGGATCCCCGCGCGATCGGCCGCAAGCCCCATGAGCCCACCGAGCGCGTCGATCTCGCGGACCATCTGCCCCTTGCCAAGCCCGCCGACCGCCGGATTGCATGACATCCGTCCGATCGCTTCGGACTGCATCGTGACCAGCGCGGTGTGCGCGCCGAGTGTCGCGCCGGCCCAGGCGGCCTCGATGCCCGCGTGCCCACCGCCGATGACGATGACGTCGTACCGGTTCGGCATGGCTACCGGTCGGGTCCTGGTGTGCGTTTGATGGGGCTCATACTCCGGCCGAAATCCTGGCGCGACACGCCCATGTCGGTATGCCCGTGCGGATCGACCCACTGCGTCTGCATGACACGTCCCTGCTCGTCGAATGTCACGATGGCCCAGAGCTGCCGCTCCGGACGCCTGTAGACCCACACGTCGTCGCGCAGCTCATCGGTCGCGCGCCCGATCCGGCGTAGGACCTGGCCCCGGGTCGTCTCGTGCCGCCGGATCTTTGAGAAGTTCTTGTACGTGAGCGGATCGCTGCAACCGGTCGCACACGCCACGGAAAGCACCAACCCGATGGTGACCGCGGCGCGCCGGCCGCGGCACACGCGCCGACCCCCATCCACGAAGCGCGATGTCGCAGATGCATGCACGATGTCGGTCGTCATCGCTTCAGCGCCTCGATACTGCCGGGCGGCATCGTCGTCGGCCGGTACACCAGCACGAACTCGTCCGTCAGGTGTTCGCCCAGCGGTGAGTTGTAGGTTACAAGCAGGACGAACCGCTTGGCCGGCGTGACCGCGTCCACGTCGACAAGCAACCTGAACTCATACATCTGCGTCAGTTGATTCCAGTGGCGGCGCTGTTGCGCCGTCGTGCGGAGCGGCAAGTCCCAATGGTGAATCTGTCGGCCCTTGTGATCACTGCTGGCGGCGACGTACTCGTACAGCTCGGCACGGATATCACCGACGATCATCAGGCCGGGGTTGTCGAGATAGTTGACCGCCCGCAGGAGCAGCTCGATCCCGTCGGGGGCGTCATCATCGTCGAAGCTCCGGGCCCGGGTAAACGGCTCGACGATCTCGATGTGGCTGGGCATGAGCAACGCGAGCATGTCCGCCTCACCCGGATCCGCGAGCGCCCCCCGGTGCGGACCACATCCCATACCAGCGAGCGACAACGCGACGCCGAGCGACAGAACGTATGCATGCAACCCCGACAGCGTACACCTCGCATCCCGCATGTCGCACGACCGTTGTACCAATTGGATGTCACCAGCAGCGGTCATCGCACCCAACACCTCGGGTCGATCCGATCCGCAAACCGTAACAGCGTACCGAAAGGGTCCCCACCGCGGGTGCGGCACCGGGGTGTACGGGACCGGCGGATGAGACACCGGGGCGTGTGGCACCGGCATCCTGCCGGTCAAAACACGGGCTTCCAGCGCGTGCCACACGGTCCTCCACGCGCTGCGAAGTAGAGTCTATCCGCGTCCGGTCAACGCCGTCAACCGCGAGCCCATCGACCGCGTGCGCGACGCCGCACGACCGCTTTTCGGCAGCCGCTCCCGACGGGCGGCGTCGCTCCTCGTACGACGGCCGCCGGACGGACCGAGCCGAGCGCGCAAGCGACCGGTCTTCCCGCGGCGTGCGCGCGGCTTCTCCCTCCGCTCGTTTGCGCTCGCGGCTCGGATGATCGATCGATTCACGCGCGACGGAGCACCAGGCGCGGACCGCGCGCCCTACATTTCCACCCGGTTGAAGTGGCGCGCGCCAACGGCGAGCGCCGTAGCCCCTGCCGCAATACCCGTCACCGTCGCGCCCGCCCACAAGCACAGCGACACCGGGTCTGGCACGGCGCCCTCCGGGAGGAAGCGGGACCGCCACGTCGCGACCCCCACCGCAGCCAGCACGACGAACACGAGCGCCACCGACCCGAGCAGGTTCGTCGTACCACCCAGGCCATTCGCGATCCGCGCGACGTTGGGCTGATCGAACATCGGCATCCGCGCCCCGATCCCCACCGAGAAGCCGCACAGCCCGAAGCAGATCGAAAACGTCACCACGACGTGCAGGACCGCCCAGATGACATCGAGCTTCAGCATGAACGCCGCGAGCAACATCGCCCCAACGGCGGACACGAGCGTCACCGTCATCGCAAACACGAACTTCGCGAGCAGGATGTAGCCGCGCCGCATCGGCAGCAGCCCGATGAGCCAACGCTGTCGCCCCTCGAGCGACACGAGCGGGAACACGAAGCGGCACGTGAACGTCGCGAGGATCAGGCTCACCGCGCACAGGTTCAAAAACGGCAGCATCACGTTCCACTCCGTCGCGCCGAAATCCATCCGCAACGTCGGCATATTGGTCAGATACAGCACCAGGAGCCCGAGCAGGATCGCAAGCTGGCTCCACTGCACCGGATCGCGCAGGAACGTCCGCAGGTCCTTCGCCGCGATGAGCCGCAGCGTGCGCGGCAGATAGAAGAACACCAGCCCCGCAGGCCCGCGCGACGCGAGCGCCGCCCCCCGCGCGGCTGCGGTCGCACCGGCCGAAGAACGGTCGTGC
>JBHHVO010000232.1:0-5606 GCA_046754365.1 Phycisphaerae bacterium
AGCAGCGCCGACGTATCTCGAACGATCGCATCAGCGAAGCGTCCGCCACCGTGCCCGTCGGCCAGGTCGGCATATGCGCGCGCGAGTGCCTCCAGACCCGTGCCGACCTGATCGATGCCCCCCCTGCGCCCCCCAGGCGCATGTCCCGCCGCCGCGTCATCACGCACCACCCCGAGCGGCGCGGCAGGAACCAACGCCGACGCCTGCTCGATCCTGCCGAGCACAACCAGCGCTGGTGTGTGCGCGTGCGCGACATGCTCGAGGTCCCGCGCAGCGGCGCTCATGGTCAGCGCGTGGACGACGCCGACGGTCACGGCGATCCCCGCGACCGAAGCGTAACACCCGATAAGCCTGGTCCGTAAACGCATCGCCGAACGTCCGCGCCGCCCCTCCGCGCAACAACAACCGCGCCCGAGGCGACCACCACGAGCATGCACGCGAGATGTGTATCGACCGCGCTGGGGCACGACTCCGTCCCGTCACCCCCCGCGTCGGGTATGCAGACCCCGCGCGGGTGCTCAGCACGCGAGCCATACCCGGCGCGCCGGCGCTGCGCATCTCGCGGTTCCGCTAATCACCGCCCGGCCCGGCCGGTTGGCGATCACGACGCGGACGCACAGGAATCGCGTGTTGGATCGGCCCCTACCCCGGGGGCGCGGTGTCGCCCCCACCGGGCGAACGGCGCCCACGGTCAGTGTCACGACCGCGCACCCCGCCGTTGTCGTCTGCGCCGGTTGTCGGGCGCGGCGGTGGTGCATATAGTGCGGTGAACGCTACGGGTTCGGTTCAGTAGGAATGAAAACGCTATGGGCGATGCACCGCTCGACATCGTATTCACAGCGCCGCATCCGGACGATCTCGAAATCGGCATGGGCGGCGCGATCGCGAAACTCGTCAAGCTCGGCTACCGCGTGGGCATGATCCACATGACCAACGGTGAGCCGACGCCGAGGGGTTCGGTCGAAACCCGGATGAAGGAGATGCGCGCCGCCGCCGACGTGCTCGGCGTACACGTATGCGACATGCTGGACATCCCGAACCGCGTGCTCATGGACGGACCCGACGCGCGGTACAAGCTCGCCGCGGCCCTGCGGCGACACCGGCCCAAGGTCCTCGTCGGCATGGCCGGCAGGACGCCCGCCGCATCCCCCGACCACTATCAGGCGCAGCTTATCACCGAGGCGTCGCGGTTCTACGCGCAGCTTACGAAGTGGAATGACCGATTCGACGGCACGGAACCGTTCCGGATCGACCACCTCGTGTACCGCCCGATCGGTATCGCGGCGGAGGTCACGCACTGGCACTGCCGTTTCGTGGTGGACATCACGGACACGATCGACCAGAAGATTGAGGCGGTCCGGTGCTACCGCTCTCAGTTCGCCGACGATCGCGTCGAGCGATTGGAGCACTACATTCGATCCAGCGCCGGCGCCGAGGGTGGCTCGATCGGTGTCCGCTACGGTGAGGGCTACGCATTGCCCCGGCCGCTCGGCGTGACGGACATCGTAGCCCTGCTGGGCAAATGGAATGTGCCGCCGCCGTTTCAAACGCCGGCGAAGCCGGCGCGACAGGGTCCCTGACAGATTCGGCGGAGGACCAACATGCTCCGCGTCATCCGTCATGTAGCGGCCGCCCCCCGGGGCGGCGGTAGGCATTCGAAAACGGATCGGGGCGCTGCCTCGGCCACGGGGGGCCGACGCTACAGACCGGTGATCCGCGCCGCCTGAGCTGTCCAGTCCGGCGTAGAATCCGATCACGGCGGCGGTGATCGCGGGGCGACCAGGCAGCCCAGGAGATGGGGACAAGCGCCGCCCGCGCATCGAGACACGCGCGTACGGTGTCGTAGGGCGAACAGGAGGTCGTAGTGGAAATCTTTCTAGACGACGTGCGGCTCAACGACGTACCGGAGCAGACCGGCACGCTCGCGGACACGGTCCGGTATCTCCAATCCGAGCGATGCGATCCGGGTGGCATGATCATCGCGCTCCGGTGCGACGGCGTCGATCTCACCGGTGACGCGATGACGGAATCCCTCGGCCATCCCGCGACCGAGTTCGAACGCCTCGACGTCTACACCGGCACGCAAGCTGGCCTCGTCCGCGACGCCATGCGGCAGGCGGCCACCGCCCTGGAACACACCGAAGATGCGGTACGACGGATCGCGCAAGGCCTGGCACGGGGCGACATCGTCGACAGCACGGCCGACCTGGCCGACTGCGTCAAGGTCTGGCAGCAGATCAATGACGCCGTCGCGCAATCCCTCGCCATGCTGCATGTCGACCCGAGCGACGTGCTCGTTGACGACCGACCCCTGTCCGAAGCGCTCGACACGTACAAGGAGCTGCTCGTTCAGATCAAAGACGCCCTCCGAGCGCGCGACAATGTCATGCTCGCCGATGTCCTCGAGTACGAGTTCGGCCCCGTCGCCCAACGGTGGCAATCACTGCTCGAAGCCGTCGGCGCCCGCGCCGATGCCGACGCGCCACCATAAGCATGCGTCCTCGATCCTCGGACCGCAGTCGGCAACACGGTAGGTGATAGACGCCGCGACCGCGCCGCCGAGCGGACGCCGGCCCGACAGCCGGTGCTGCCACTTCCGGGGGCGCACCGCGCGGACGCACGCGCTACAGCGCGCGATGCGTCTCCAGCAGCGCGATGAGCCGCGTCATGTGCTCCGGCAGCGGCGCCTCCAACGCCAGCGGGGTTTCCAGGATCGGGTGGACAAGCCTGAGCCGCTGCGCATGCAGCGCCTGATGGGTAAGCAGCGGTTCGGTGCTGCCGCGGCCGGTGATGTCCCGCTCGCTCACGACATGGCCGCCGTAGAGCGTATCCCCGACCAACGGGTGCCCGATCGACGCCATATGCACGCGGAGCTGGTGCGTCCGCCCCGTCTTGGGAAACAGGTCGACGGTCGTGTACCCACGGTAGCGCCGCTGGACGCGGTATTCGGTGACGGCCTCTTTGAACATCGCCTGCCTCGGCACGGCCGACGTGGGCACGACCATCCGCTGCGTTGTCTCGGGATGCGGCGCGAGCGGCCTGTTGATGATGTCGCCGTCGAGCTCGATCCGGCCCTCGCACACCGCCGTGTACTGCTTGCGCACCGTTCGGCGTTCGAACTGCAGCGCGATCCGCCAGTGCGCCTCGTCGCACTTCGCGATGAGCATGACGCCGGTCGTGTTTTTGTCGAGCCGGTGGACGATGCCGGGACGAAACGGATCGCTACCCGTGCTGAGCGTCGCGGCATGAAACGCCACCGCATTGGCCACCGTACCGCGCTGCGTAGCCCGCGCGGGGTGGCACACGATCCCGGTCGCCTTGTTGATCGCGAGCAGCCATGTGTCCTCGTGGATGATGTCCAGCGGGATGTCCTCGGGAACGACGTCGGTCGGTTCCGGCGGCGGCAGTGTCACGTCGATGACATCGCCGTCCGCCGGTTCATAGCTCGCCTTGCTCGGCAAACCGTTGACCGTCACGAGCCCCTGCCGGATGTATTTCTGAAGCAGCGTGCGCGACACCCGAGGAAACCGATCGTGCAGAAACTTGTCGAGCCGGCGCCCCACGAGCCGCCGCGGCACGCGCAATTGGTGTCGGATCGGCTCCGGCGCCGCGCCGCCCAACGCGTCAGCCGGCGCGGCCCGCCCGACACCTACCGTCGAATCGTTGCACATGGCTCGTACCTGGTTGGTGCCGATTCTCACAGGACCCGAATCGGCGCACGGTCGTGGCGTCCCACGCCGACAAGCCCCGGCCCGCTGCAGGCTCCCGGCGTGCGGGATGTAGCGCACGCACCGACCGACCACGCATGCACGCCCGACACCGTCAGATCGATCGGCGCCGGCGGCGCGGCTTGAACCTGCCGCCGAGCGTCTTGGGCGTGTCGCGCGTCGCCGTCGCGGCCGCCGCCGGAGCGCCGACACCAGCCGCCGCGCCGGTGCGTTCCGCCGCCGGACGGTCCTCCGGTAGTACGCGCGGCACAAACCCGTCGACCCGCCGCTCCGCAATCTCACAGTTGATGAGCTTCTCGACGGCCGTCAGTTCCTTGCCTTCATCGCGCGTGACGAACGTAATCGCCGCGCCCCGCGCGCCCATCCGCGCGGTACGCCCGATGCGGTGAACGTAGACCTCCGGGTCCTGCGGGATGTCGTAGTTCACGATGTGGCTGATCGCGCTCACGTCGATGCCCCGCGCGGCCAGGTCGGTCGCGACCAACACGCGAATCTTATGCCGGCGGAACCGGTCCATCACGCGGTCACGCTGCCGCTGCATGAGATCGCCGTGAATCTCCCGCGCCTCGTGTCCGGCGTCGTACAGGCGCTTCGCGAGCTTGCGCGCGGCGTGCTTCGTGTTGCAGAACACGATCGCGATCTGCGGCTCCTCCTGTTCCAGGATCGACTTGAGCAGGCGAAACTTGTCGTGCCTGTCGACGGTGACGTAGGTCTGGTCGACCTCGTCCACCGTCATATGGTCTTGCGAAACGTTCACCTCGAGCGGGTCGACCGTATACCGCATCACCAGACGCTTGATGTCGTCGTCGATCGTCGCCGACACGAAGATCGTCTGATGCTTCGCCGTGACCTTCCCGAGGATCCGCCGGATGTCATCGCGGAACCCGATGTCAAGCATCCGGTCCACCTCGTCCAGCACCACGAACGACGCATCCCGCACGTCCAGCGCACGACGCTGCATCAGGTCCATAACCCGACCCGGCGTCCCCACACAGAAGTGCGGCCGACGACCCAGCTCGTGAAGCTGCGTCGCGATCTTCTGTCCGCCGTATACGGCCACGATGTGAAGCTGCGCGACCGCCGCAATCCGCTTCAGCTCAGCCGTAACCTGCACCGCAAGCTCACGCGTCGGCACCAGGCACAGCGCCTGAAGACGCTTCGACGGGTCGATCTGCTGAAGAATCGGAAGACCGAACGCCGCCGTCTTGCCCGTGCCGGTCCGCGCCTGTCCGACGACGTCGCGGCCGGTTAGCGCCGGAGGGATCATGGCGGCCTGAATGTCGGTCGGTGTGGTGAACCCCATGGCGGCGAGCGCCTTGAGGAACCTGACTTCGATGCCCAGGTCGGCGAACGCCTGGGGTAGCTCCTGATGTTTCTGCATGGGGCCGTGTACTGTCTCCTATCCGCGGCGCCTCAGAACTATACACCATGCCCCGCGACTTGTAAACACCACCCCGCCCACGTAAACATCGACCCGGCAAGGATTTGAACCACGGCGAGGGCCTGAGCCCCGGCAGGCACTCGAACCGAAGGTGTGGCTGGGTGACCCTCCTGCTCTGGAGGTGGGGGACGCGATGATCGTAGGCGGACCATGTTGCCAGCCGCGTTGCCCACCTCATCGTTTCGCCATGTCAATCATCGCCTCCCCCATGTCCAAGGACATGGGCCACCCGACGGTGCGTGTAGGACGGGGCTACTGCGGACCGGCCATGGCTTGCTGGAACAGCGCGAAGTCGTCGGCGTCGACGTCGCGGTCGTGGTCGAGGTCGAGGAACCGGCAGTCGCAGAGTCTGTCGAAGCCGCCTTCGGTCCCGTCGAAATCTCCCGGGCCGGTGATGCAGTTCTGAAACGCGGCGAAGTCCCGCAGGTCGATGTGCC
>JBHHVO010000233.1:0-5592 GCA_046754365.1 Phycisphaerae bacterium
ATGCCGCCGGCAAAGGACTTCTTAACTTCTTTGCCTGCGCGGGCGGTCGTCCGACCTGCTTGGCGCATCTTGTCCTCAAGTTGCGCGATCCGCCGCTCCGAACGCGCAAGGGCACGCACGAGGTCCTTTTCGTCGGCTGATATGCCGATGGCTACTTGTGCCACGCGCTATGTCCCTCCGAAATTGTCCGGGTTACATGCGATCGCAATCATGTCTGCGATCGTCGGCCGATACGCCGGGTACCGGCCCAACGCCCATCGCTTGTGTATCAGCCAGCGCATTGAGACCCCTGTTTTTTTTTGAGCCACGCATCGATGCTCGGCCAATCGATCAGCGCCTGCAGCACGTCGCGCGCGGTCGTGCTGCTGAAGAGCCCCAGCATCGCCGCCTCGATACTCGATACCACGTACTTGGCGCGCAAGGCCGTCACGGCTGCATCATGCAGGTCGTCGAAATCGAATGCCACGGCGGTGTCATCATCGCCCGATTCCCCGACAGCACCGACGAACATATCCCAGTATCGCGAGGCGATGGCCCAGAGATCGGCATATTCCCGATCCGTCTCGCCGACTGTCCACCGGCCGTTGTCGTCGAGCGTCACCGTATGCGGCAACGCGTTGTATGCTGAGGGCATACCGTTGACGTCTTCCGTCGCGCGAGCGACCGGCACGTGCCACACCGAGCCATCCGCCATGCGCACATCGTGACCGGATAGCATGTTCTTCCTCGCCAGCGCCGCGGGCGTCGGCCGATGCGCGTTGATGTAACCGACCCAGGTGTCAGTCTTTGGGATGCGCCGCCAGGTCTGCGCCTCGACGTTGACAGCGCCGAACTCGTCAGGGACTCGCCGGTTATCAGTCACGAGCACGCCCGCGCCGCCGTCCGGCCCGTTGCGTTGTACACCACGTTTCACGATCCGCGCGTCGGCATCGAACGCGTGATCGAGCCCCGCACCCCGCGCGTCGGCGTCGGAGATCGTGCGGTCGGCCGCCGGAATGTAGTAGAGGAACCCAACATCCGGCATGGTCACGCCACCTTCCGTTGCGTCGTGCGTTTGATGTTGTTCAATAGTCTCCCGAGGAACCGATCGAACAGTCGCACGAGCTGCTTTTGCTCGCGCGTCGAGACGGTCGTCATCTCTTCGCGCATGTTGATCTTGCTGTGCGGGTTCCGGAAGTTGAACTTGTTCGCGTGGATCACGATCCGCACGCGCTTGGAGTTCGCGCGCACGTCGCGGATGCGTGCCAGCGTTTTTGATTCCCCGGTGAATTCCAACGGATTCGTATGGCCGAACTTCCTGAGTTTCTGCCCCGTATAGCTGCGACGGAACCCCTTTTCGCCCGGGTTGCCGCGCTCGCCTACGCGTGGCAGATATCCATACTCACGGGCGCCGGCGTGCGTGAAGTGTTTGGGGCGCATCGCGCGATGCCACCACAGTCCGATCGCTTCAAGCCCCTTCTGCGTGAGCTTGTTCAGCTCGCGTTTCATGATCCCGGGCGTCGCGCCCTTTTCCAGGATGCGAAACTTGAGGACGAAGATCGCACGGCGACGATGCGGATGTGACGTGGCGTGCATGGTGCATCATCCCTACTGGATCGCCGTGTTCACCGTGACGGTGAGCGGATCGTTGGTACCGTCGAACCTGGATTCCATCACGACGCCGACGCCGGCCGGGGCGTTCGGCGACCCGTCGAACGCGTCGTCGATGTGAATCACGCCGTCCATCGTGAACTGGATGTGTTTCGGCGCGCTGGGGTCGTGAAACGTACCCTGGTCCAGACGCTGGCGCAGGTAGAACGTCGTGTTCGCATGAGTTCCGACCCGGCCCGCGAACGGGATATTCGCCGCCTTGAGCCATTCAATGTCCACGCCGCGGAGCGTGAGGCGCGGCACGATCGTCGCGACATCGAGGAACGTGTCCCAAATGTCCGAATCAGCCCCTTCGGAGTTGGCCTGGATCCCGAACTCCACGTCGAGCGACACCTTGGAATCGAGCAGGATGCCGCCGAGGGTCACCTTTGCGAGCGTGAACCGTTCATCCGTGAGCCCGGACGGTAGGGAGACGTTGTCGACCTCGACGAGCGGATCGTTGACGCCGTCATATTTCGCGAGCGCGTCGTACGAGAGCGTCGCATCGTCGCCGTGATTCGCGCTGAGCGACCGCGGCGCGAGCAGCCCGGCGCTCATCGTATAGCGCCGGTGCACGGCGCCGGCGGCCCGCGTCGACCCGGAGTCCGCGTGCTTCTGCGCGTAGAACCTGAGCCCGTTCGCGAGCGACGCTATGTCTACGCCGGTCGCGCCGGTTATCGTCAGCGCCTGGGCGATGTTGAGCGTCGTGAACGATCCGCGCGGCTTTTGCGCGACGATCGACCGAAACGCCGGCGACACCCGATCGCTCGACGCCTCGCCGCGGACTTCCGTACCGGTGTTGACGTTCTGCGCGGTGATGCCGCCGATGAGCGTGCCCGCCTCGACGGCGTAGAATCCATGCCTGCGTGTCACGGCCATCGCTGTCTCCCTATACGGTCACGTCTTCCAGCGTCTCGATCTTCACGGTCGCGGTAGCGCCGCTGCTGTTGGTGAAGAACATCTTGGTCACGTCGGCCGTGATCTTGTTTGTGAAATAGCTCGACGCGTCCCACATGTACGGCACGTTCGCGAGCAGGTTGATCGTGTCAGTCGGCGTGGCGGCGTTGTTCGTCTCCAGCAGGATGTTCTGCGTCGAGAGGATGTAGATGCTCTTGAGCTGGCTCACATCGATCGCGATGTTGACTTGCTGGTCGGTCACCGCGTCGGCGATCGTGAACTCCTGGCTCACGAGCCCGCCGTCCGCCGCCGTGATGGTCCGCACCGATTCGACTGCCTTACCTGACGTCGTTACTTTCTGCGTGATTGTGTGATCGGCCATGTTTTCACATCCCTAATCGCGTCCCCATTCGACCGTTGCGTCCCACCATTGCACGTCACCTTCCGTCCGATACTCGCTCTTGTGGCTCCGGCTCCAACCGGCGTCGAGCGTCACGCGCTCGATCGCGAGATAGCCTGGTTGACCGGCCAGTGCGACGATGTCGTCGATGATCTGGCCGATCGTGTTCTGGAACGTGCGCGACATCTCTGCTTCGTCGAGCGTGATCGCCGGGTCCACGTCCTGCACGAACCGCACCGGGAGTCGGCCGGAACCTCTGAATTCAAACGCGTCGCTCACCGCGTCACGCGTCCACGTCAGACCGATCGTCGACACGAGCACGTACGGCCGCAGCGACCGCAGCTCGGTCAACGTGTATTCACCGCGCCGCGGCGCCGGCAGTGCGTCGTCGTGTATGTGCAGCAGCGCACCCGACCGATCGGTCGCGCCGACCCACGTGCGAAACGTCGCGCTGTCCGCGAGTGTGACGCGGAGGTAGTTCTGCGCGAGCGAGATCGCTCCCGCCGGCGCGGTCACCGTCACGGCGTCTGACCTTCCGGCAGCGTGCCGAGCTTGCCTTCCACGCGCAACATCGCGCGCGTGAGATACGTCATGTCGGTCCGCAGGCCGCGAATCGCCTCGGCGTTCGATTCGATCGCCGTCGTGTTGTGATCCATCCGCGCACGGGCCTCCTGACGCTCCGTCGCGATGTTCCACACGAGGATCACGACCGCGGCGACGACGCCGATCGGGATCAGCGTATCCTTCGTGAGCCGCGCTACCCGATCCGTCATATGGCCGCCGTCCTGTAGCCTTGCCTGCTCACCTCGATCACGCCCGGGCGCGACACTTCCAGCGTCGCGAGCGTCGCCGACTTGCTCGTGACGGATTGCACGCGCCAGAGGGACTTATCCGCCAGCTCGATGTCGTCACCGATCTCCGGATCGGCGACGCCGCCGGTGGATGCCGCCGGGTCCAGCGCGATGACGACCGTCCGCACGCGTCGCAGGTCGAGGCCACCGTCGGGGTCCGCGATCTCCCGCTCCTCGACCTGACCGACCATCGCCGTGAGCGGCACCTCGTCTGCGTTCTGTGGCCGGTACGTGATCGCGCCCCCGAACGTCTGGAAGAGCACACCGGCACCGGCCTGTTGCATGATGTCATCCGCGAGACTCATGCGTCGCGCTTGGCGTCCGGCTCGGGCTTCACACCGGCAAGGTCGTCCACGAGCGCGCGCGCGAGATACGGCATCGTCGCGTCGTTGTGCAGCTCAATCCGTGCGATGAGCGACCCTCGCTCCAAGTAGTGGTCCCCGCACCTCGCGGGTCGGCGAAGCACGATGTCCATGAGCGCGGGTGGTTTTGCCTTCTCGGGCATGTATGTCTCCGGAAAAGGGGGCGATCAGCCGACGGCCAAACCGTGGTAAACCGCCGGCCGATCCCCCGGTCGTGGCGACGCGCCCGCCGGCGGGGATACCGACCGACCGGCGGGCGTGCGTCGCTGGTTCGCTATGTGACGGCGGTGAGCAGGTGCCCGGCCTCGACGTAGAGCACCTTCTCATCGGTCTGGTGCCGGACGCGAATCACGTCACCGCGGACGGACTCCTGGCGATAGCTCTCCATCGTCCCGCCGACCGTCGACCCGTCTTCGCCCCAGTGGAACGTACGGCCGAGTCCCGGCTCGCGGATGTCCTGCGTCGCCGTGAGCCGGCACACCATCGCCATCGTGTCAGACCAGATCGGCGCAAGCGCCGAGGTCTGCCCTTCGGCCGCCGTGTCCTTCGTCCCGCCGGCGACGACGATCTGATCGAGGTCGAACACCTGGCCGAGCGCGGCCTCGTTGATCGTGCCGGAGCGCGGGTCGGTGAACCCGGCGTATTTGATCCGGTTGATGATCTCGTCGACGTTCCGCAGGTTCCGAAACACCTTCCGGTTGATGATGAGCGCGTTCGGCCAGAGCCCCGACGCGTCATAGACCTTTTGCACCGCGGCCTCGATGTCGGCGATCGGCGTCGCGGTCGCGGGGACATTCCACTTGACACCCACGGCGGTCGTGAGCGCGGACCCGGTCCACGTCGTCGTGTCGAAGATCGCGGCCGCGACACGCTTCTCGTAGTTCAGCATGACGGCCGAGAGCGCCCTGGCCGCTGCGATCTGTTCCGCGTCGAAGTATTCCGAGTACATCGACGCCTCGTTGTCGTCGACGACCTCCTCGGCCCCGTGCTCGACGCACGTGTAGGAATCGGTCGTGAACGTGAACGAACTCCGGCTGTAGCCGGCGCCGGGGGCGCGCGCGGTCGCGCGATCCTTGAGCAATTGCTCGATCGGGATCCGACCGAACGTCCCGGTGGGTTTCGCGACCTCGATCACCGGCATCACGCGCTGCGCGATGAAGTTCTGGCGGTTCATCGCCAGGTCGAACTCCATGAAGCTCGCCGCCAGGTCCGGTCGAAGCGTCGCGAGGCTTGTCGATGGTGATGGCATCTACGTCTCCTTTCTAGTCCATGAGGACTTCAATGACATCGCCGACGGCACTCGACGCTTCCAATGCGACCCCGACACGTGTGTTGGCGGTCGCCGTCTTGTTCACCTGCCCGTTCGCCGCGGTATACACGATGTCGCCCGCCGCGATGGTGTTGAGGCCGGCGATACACTTGTGGGTACCCGGCGCAGTGCGCAACCGAACCG
>JBHHVO010000234.1:0-5563 GCA_046754365.1 Phycisphaerae bacterium
CTGTCCGTTCCCGTCGTCGAACGTCAAGATCACGTCGCCGACGTTGATCGTCTGGCCTTCACGAATGTGAACCGTGGTGGCCGTGCCGGCGTAGGGCGACGGAATCTCTACCGCTGCCTTGTCCGTTTCAACCTCCATGAGGCTTTGATCTTCCGCAACGTAGTCGCCCGGTTTCACCATGAGGCGAACCACCTGCGCCTCGGCAATACCCTCGCCGAGATCGGGCAATACAAAGTCACGTGGCATCAGACCAACTCCAACACTTGTGTGGCCGAACGTCGGGCTACGGTCCCATCGCTTGGGGGTGCGTGACACTTCCGGCGACCCTGATCAGAGCTCCAAGCGTCAGCGCGGGCTCGCACCGATGCGAGCGTCACACCAGACAACCTCGCTCGCGCTCGGGGCTCCGATTGCGCTGTGCTTGCCATGCTCGCACCACCTCCGGGCTCCCGACCAGCGGGCCGCCGGAAGTGTCACGGACCCATCACTTTCGGCTCTACCCGGCCGACGCGTGTCCCGCACACGGGACCCGCGCCCCGTGCAACGGGTCTGCGTGGCGGGCCCACGTCCGGCGCAACGGTCGCTATCCCGTGCGACGACCCACCGGCGCAGGTCGCTCGCCGCGATCGTTGCGAGCGGGCCCCCACCTCGTCCGGAGCGCGTGGTGCCCGTCTGCACCGCGCCGCCCGCCCCTCAAAACGCCAATACCTCGCGCGCCGCGTTCGCGATCCGGTCGCCGCTGGGAAGAAACGCCCGCTCACGAGCGAAATACGGAAACTGCACATCGTACCCGGTGATGCGTCGGACCGGGGCCTCCAGGTGCATGAGCGACTTCTCGACGATCCGCGCTACGACCTCCGCCCCGATCCCGCAGCGCCGCGGGCCTTCGTGGACCACAACGGCCCGGCCCGTCTTCTCGACCGACGTCGTGATCGTCGCCGTATCGAGCGGCGCGACCGAGAGCAGGTCGATGACCTCCGCCGACGTGCCGTCCGCATCGGCGAGGGCGTCCGCGGCCTCGAGCGTCGGCCTCATCATCGCACCGTACGCGATGAGCGTGATGTCGCTCCCGCCGCGCACCACCTCCGCCTTACCGATCGGCATGTACTCCATCGTGTCCGGGACCTCCTCCTTGAACGCACGATAGCACGCCTTGGGTTCGTAGAAGATCACCGGGTCCGGGCACCGGATCGACTCGAGCAGCAGCGCCCGGGCGTTCCGCGGCCCCGACGGGATCACGACGTGGAGCCCCGGCGTATGCGCGTAAATCGCCTCCCGGCTCTCGCTGTGGTGCTCGATCGCGCGGATCCCACCGCCGTACGGCATCCGGACCACCATCGGCAACGTCAACCGGCCGCACGTACGGTTCCGATACCGCGACATGTGCCCCTCGACCTGGTGGAACGCCTGGTACGCAAACCCGGAGAACTGCATCTCGGCCACGGGCTTGAGGCCGTACAACGCCATGCCCACCGCACCGCCGACGATCGCCGCCTCGGCGAGCGGCGTATCGATCACGCGGTCGGGGCCGTACCGTTCCCAAAGCTCCGCCGTTACGCGGAACACGCCCTCATCCTTGCCGATGTCTTGCCCGAGCAGGACTACGTCTTCATCGGCGCGAAGGGCCTCATCGAGCGCCCTGTTGAGCGCCGTGACCATGTTCATCTTTGGCATATCGGTATCCGCAAGCCTACGCGACCCGGCGCGTGTCGCGGAACGGTGCAGTGTCCGCCCCCCGTGGCGGACGTCGGTGGGCGCTTGCCCTCAACCTTCCACGGACCCCACGCCGGGCGACCGCTACACGCCAACCACGCACGTCCCGGAACGGGCGATCCGATCCCGATGTCGCGGGGGACACCCGGCTGCGATGGGGTCGTGCGCGCCGGGCCCGTTCGCACGGCGGCCGGTCACCGTCGCCGCGCCGGGACGCACCGCATCAGTCATCACTTGATCGAGATGAGTTCCACCTCAAACACAAGCGTCGAGTTCGGCGGAATGCCTGGTCTCCCCGCCGATCCGTACGCCAGGTCCGGCGGGCAAATCAGCGCGCGCTTGCCGCCGGCTTTCATCGATCCGACCCCTTCCGTCCAGCCCTTGATCACGCGGTTGAGCGCAAACGTCGCGGGCGTGCCCCGCTTGTATGAGCTGTCGAACTCCTTGCCATCCGGGAACGTCCCCCGATAGTGGACCTCGACGGTATCCGTCGGCGCGGGTGACTTGCCCTCGCCGACCTTGATGTCGAGCATCATCAGGCCCGAGTCGGTCGTCGTGAACTTGCCACCGTGTTCTTTTTCGAGCTTCGCAATAACGTCCTTCAAGGCCTTCTCCCTGTTCGCCTGTTCGGCCGCTTTCGCGATGCGCGCCGCTTCCTCCAATTCCTTCACACGATTCTCGGCCCTCGTGCGGTCGAACGGCGACACGAGCCGGACCGACTTGATGACAACCGCCTCCACCGGCACCACGGGCTGGCGCCCGCCGCCGTACTTCGGGTGCGTCCCGACTTCCGTATCGCGAATCTTGTCGACCGTGTCCATGCCTTCCACGACCTTGCCGAACACGGCGTAACCCCCGCCACCCGTGTCGAGCCGCTTGTTGTCGACGACATTGATGAAGAACTGCGACGTCGCCGAGTCCGGCAGATTCGTCCGGGCCATCGCGATCGTACCCCGCGTGTTGCTCAGACCGTTTTGCGCCTCGAGCTTGATCGGAGATCGAAGCCCGTCCGTCTTCTTGTCCATGTCGGTCGTGAACCCGCCGCCCTGAATCATGAACGTGTTCATGACGCGGTGAAACACCGTCCCGTCGTAGAACTTGTCCTCGGCGTACCGTAGGAAGTTCACGACCGTGATCGGCGCCTTCTCCGCATCGAGCTCAAGCACGATGTTCCCGAGCGACGTTTCCATCTTGACACGCGGGTGCATGTCGTCCGCCGCAGCGCTGCCGGCGGCGGCCTCGTCCGCAACGGCCACGCCGCCCACGGTCGCCGCCCATGCCGTGATGAGGGACATCCGGATCATGTTCCATCCTTTCTCTTGGTCGTTCTGGTGTTGTCGGATACATCACACACCGCCGCTTCGGCCGGCGCTGCTTCGCCACAATGGGCGTCGTTAGCATAACCCGCGACAACCGGGCGGGCAACCCGGTCGCACTGTCCCCGCGCCGCCTCAGCGATTACCATGCCCCCGCGGCGTTTCGGCGCCGCCCCAGCGACTACGACCATGCGGCCGCAGCGTGTCGACCGCGCCGAAGCGGCCACAACGCCCCTGCACGCCGCAACGCCGTACCGGTAGCGGTCGCGCCGCTTCGGTCGCGGTCGGGATGCCGCCGTGGCCGCGATGATCTTCCAGCGGTGGCAACGATCCCCCCGCCGGCGTCACGAGGACGGTCCGGCAGACCCGCCGCCGTGGCCCGGCGGCGGACGCCGGTGCTGCTCCACGGCCGGAGCGCGTCGCGCACCAGGGTGACCATGACATCCGAAGCCGACCACCAGACGGTTCGATCCGCCAGGCTCTTACGCAATCGCAACTTCGTGCTCCTGTGGTGCGCGTATGGTGTCAGCGCGATGGGGGATCACCTGGCCGAGATGGCGATCCTCAAGACACAGCACGGCCTCGACCCGGACGTCGACGTGACACCGCTCGATGCCCGCATGACGTTCATGTTCTTCGTGCCGTTCTTTCTCCTCGGTCCGGCGGCGGGGCTGCTCGCCGACCGCCTCCCAAGACGGGCGCTCATGATCACCGCCGACGTGGTTCGTTGTGTCGTGCTCTTCTTTTTGGCGCGGATGATCGCCGCGATGCCGTCGTGGGGTGGATGGGGATTCTCCACACCGTTGCTCTTGGTCGGCGTGTTCGCGGCGGTGTTCTCGCCGGCGCGCGCGGCGCTGCTGCCGACCATCATCCGCCGAGACCAGCTCGTCAGCGCAAACGGCATGATCGCCGGGCTCGGCATCGTCGCCACGATGATCGCGATCGGCATCGGCGGCAAGCTCGCGGACACCTACGACGCGCACGTCGCGTTCTGGACCGACGCCGCGACCTTCCTGCTCAGTGCGACGCTCCTGCTCGGGCTCACGCCGCCGCGGCAGCATCGCCCCGGCGTGACCCTGCGTGCGTTGGGCGCGAGCGCGAGCCCGGTGGCCGGCACACCGCTCGCCGATCTGCTCCGCGGCTTCCGGTATGTCCGGACGCATCGCCGCGTTATCGAGCTGCTCAGCATCAGTGTCCTCGTCTGGTTCTGCGGACCGCTCGTCAAGAGCGTGATTCCCGCGATCGTACGCGACGTGTACGACAAGAGCAGCTACGCCGACATGAGTTACTACCGCGTCTACCTCGGCGTCGGCATCATCATCGGCGCGATCATCATCTCCATCCTCGGCGACGCACTCCGATCCCAGATCGCCATTACGTGGGGCCTGGTCGGCATCTCCGCGGGCATCGCCGTCTTCGCCGCGTCGGTGTTTCTCCCGTTCGCGCCCGCTACCCTCTACGCCATCGGCGCCGTCGGTGTCATGACCGCTGGGGTCTTCGCCGCCGCGACCATGGCCGGGCTCAATACGCTCCTGCAACGAATCGTCCCGGATCGCTATCGCGGCCGGGTCTTCGGTGTACGAGACCTCGCCACCACCGCCGCACTCCTGCTCGCCACCGGTGCCATCGGCGTCCCACGCTGGACGAACGTCGACGCGTGGGTCGGCTATATCCTCGCCGGCGTCGCGGTCATCATGGGCGCCGCCGGGTTCATCACGCTCCGCGTGCGGCTGCGACGCGGCGTCGGCGGCACGGCGCTGACGTGGGCGGTCAACACGACCGAGTTCGTCGCGAAGTTCTGGTGGCGCCTACGACGCGTGGGCCCCGCGACCGTGCCGCACGAGGGCGCGGCCATCATCACCGCAAACCACACGTGCTCCGCCGACCCGCTGTTTCTCCATGCCGCCGTAACGTACCGGCCCATCGCGTTTCTCGTCGCCGTCGAGTACACCACCTGGCCGGTGTTCAGATTCTTCATGGGGCTGGTTGAATGCATCCCCGTGCATCGCGACAATCGTGATACGGCCGCGATGAAACGGGCGCTGCGTCATCTGCGCGACGGCAAGGCCGTGGGGATCTTTATCGAGGGCCGTATGGTACCCCCAGGCGAAACCGCCCATCCCAAAGACGGCGTCGCCATGCTCGCCCTCCGCACCGGCGCGGCGGTCATACCGGCGCACATCAGCGGCGTTACGTACCGGCCGAGCATTGTCCGCGGCCTGCTCGGGCGGCATCATGCGCGGGTGCACTTCGGCCCACCGGTCGACCTGGACGCATTTCGGACCGGTCGCAAGGCCGACCGCGCCACCCTCCGCGCGGCCACCCGACGCATCTACGCCGCCATCCAGGACCTCGCGCCGCCGGGACAGCAGCGAACCAACGTCGTGTTCGACGACGCCGACCAAGAGGCATCGGAGTAGCCACCGATGGACACCGGGCGCATGTGGCACCGCTATCAACACTACGTCTGCGCGCCGCCGCGCATCGGGCTCACGCTCGACATCAGCCGCATGTCGTTCGACGACGACCTCTTC
>JBHHVO010000235.1:0-5535 GCA_046754365.1 Phycisphaerae bacterium
GGAGCGCGACGCCCCCGCCGAGCCACCCGGGAGCGCGACGCCCCCGCCGAGCCACCCGGGAGCGCGACGCCCCCGCCGAGCCACGCGGGAGGGCGAGGCTCCCGCCGAGCCTCTGCGGGAGGGCGAGGCTCCCGCCGAGCCGATACGGGCGTGGACGTTGCCAGCGATCCGGAATCCGGGATCAGTGGTCGCCACGTAGCGTCCGGCCCCCGTGCCGGACGTTGCGTGCAGACGACACACCCCGCGCCGACTCGCCCGCCACACGGGGCGGACGCAACATGGGATCACGTGTCTTGGCCCCAACGGGCGTTGCCGACGCCTGAAGTCTTGCGTACGAAGAACGGGACACCCGCCCGCTGCAAGCGCTGACAAGGAACCCACCGGTGGAACCGCATGGGTCCCATGACACACGCTTATGAAAGCCGACAACGCGACATGACTGAACTCGCCTATGTCAACGGACACTTTTGTCCGATCGCGGACGCGACCGTGTCGATTGAAGATCGGGGGTTTCAGTTCGGCGACGCGGTCTACGAGGTGATCGCAGCGCACTTCGGAAGACCGTTCCTGCTCGATCAGCACCTGCAGCGACTCCGACGCAGCGCCGACGCCATCCACCTCGACTACGATGTCGCCCGGATCGAGCCGATCGTCGCGGAAGGGCTCCGCAGGTCCGGGCTCGACCATACGCAGATCTACATACAACTCACGCGCGGCATCGCCCCCCGGGCGCATGGCATACCCGACCACGCCGTGCCGACACTCGTCATCACGTTTCGCCCGCTCGTGCCGGTGCCGGACCACCTCCGGCGACAAGGCGTCAGCGTCATCACCGTTCCGGACATCCGATGGCGCCGGTGCTACGTCAAGGCCGTCACACTGCTGCCCAATGTCCTCGCCAGACACGACGCCGTCCAGCGCGGCTACTTCGACGCGATCTTCGTCACCGAAGCCGGTGAGGTGCGCGAGAGCACCTCGGCCAACGTCTTCATCGTCCACGACGGACGCATTCGCATTCCGCCCAGAGACAACACCATCCTCCACGGCATCACGCAGGCGTGCATCATGCAATGCGCAGCCGATGTCGGCCTGGCCGTACAAGAAACATCCTGCGACGTCGCATCGTTGCGCGCCGCCGACGAGGTCTTCCTCTCGAGTACAGCGGTCGATGTGCTCCCCGTCACCGCGGTGGACGGCCGGCCGATCCGCACCGGACACGTCGGTCCGATCACGCGCCGCCTCGACCAGGCATTCCGCGATCGCGTGTCCGCCGCTTGACACCGCGCATCGTGGGCCGGCGCGGCCGATCGACCCGCCCGCTCACCGGCGTGTCGGTGGCGCGAACCCGGCGTCAACGGGCCTCCCGGCGGCGTCGCGCGCGTCCGCATCCGGCTTCATCGCCGGGTGGGTCCGTCCGGGCAGGGCGTACACGCCGAACGTCATGGGATCAGCGAGCAGCAGCGTGTCCCGGGGCCGGCCGGGCGACAACGCCACCACGCTCGCCCAGCGGCGTTCCGAAACCGGGAACTTATGGAAACACGACCCATCCACGGACGTCATAGCGCCGACACGCCATGGTTCCGGGACCTGTCCCCGCAGCGGGGAAACGACACGTACCGACGCAAAAGGCCGTCGCCTTGGGCGTCGATAAGGCCATGGGTGGGGTGCCCGGCGGCGCCGCGCACCGCCGGATCCGAGGACGTCATGGCCACCAGGTCGATCCGAACGCTCGTCGTCGACGACTCCGCGTTCATGCGCACTATGCTCAAGAACGCGCTAAGCCAATCGCCCGAGACTGAGGTGATCGGATCGGCCCCGAACGGCCGCGAGGCGCTCGACAAGATCCAACACCTCAAACCCGACGTCGTCACACTCAACATCGAGATGCCCGGCCTCTCCGGCATCGACGTGATCACGCAGGTCATGAACTCCGACCCCGTCCCGATCGTCATGGTGTCGACAAAAACCCTCCAAGGCGCGCAACTCACGTTCGACGCGCTCGAGCGCGGCGCGGTCGACTACGTCGCCCAGCCGCACGCCGACAAACCGTCTTCGCTCGACCGGTTCCATCACAACGTCATACGGGCGGTCGTCGCGGCGCATGCGACCGACCGCAACCGGCTTGGCAGCATCGCGTGCACCACGATCCGCACACCGCGACCCATCGCCAACCCCCACGCAGGCCTCGTCGTCGCGATCGGCGTCGGCGCCGGTGGCCCGGCGACGCTCCACCGGCTCATGCCGGCCATGCCCAAGGACTTCCCGCCCCTCCTCGTCACGCAGCACATGCCCGCGGACTTCACCGGGCCGTTTGCGCGACGCCTCGATCGTGCGGCCCACCTGGACGTGCGCGAAGCCAGGCGCGGCGACGCGCTCGCACCGGGCACCATGCTGATCGCGCCGGGCGGCCAACATATGCGGGTCGTGCGGCGACACGGCGCACTCCGCGTCGCGTTCGAGCGCACCGCGAAGGTCGCGGGGTCGCGCCCGTCGGTCGACGTCCTCTTCGACAGCGTCGCCGGCGCGGTCGGTGCCAACGCGATCGGCCTGGTCATGACCGGAATGGGCGACGACGGCGCGGACGGCATCTGCAAACTCAAGGCCGCCGGCGCGCGTACACTCGCACAGGACCACGCCTCCAGCATCGTCTACGGCATGCCCAAGGCCGCGCTCGACACCGGATGCGTCGACCGCGTCGTCGCGCTCAGCGACATTCCGCACATACTCTGCGACATGATCAGCCGGACCGAGCAGACCGCCGTCGCCCGCGCCGCCGCGAACTGACCCACCCCGATCACAAACCGCGCCGCCGCGCGATACCATCACGCCATGCCGCCGCACCGTGCCATGCCGCTGCACCGTGCCATGCCGCCGCACCGTGCCATGCCGCCGCACCGTGCCATGCCGCTGCACCGTGCCATGCCGCCGCACCGTGCCATGCCGCCGCACCGTGCCATGCCGCTGCACCGTGCCATGCCGCACGCCCACCGGTCCCATATTCTCCTCAGTTTTCGATTGACGGGTTGCGTGCCACGGGCGTATCATCGAATTGTGGGCGTGGACGTGTTTTCTCATCGTGCGGTGACACCACCGGCCGGGCGGATCGGCCGGAGGGCTTGCGTCGGGTTGGTGTGGTGTAACCGCGTGCCGAAAAAGGGAGGGCGAGGCTCCCGCCGAGCCGCGGGAGCGTGAGGCTCCCGCCGAGCCACGGGAGCGCGACGCTCCCGCCGAGCCGCGTGCGATGTCGGAACCAGGGCTCACCGGGAGCTTCCCCCTCCCGGTATGGGTTCGCACGCGGGTTTCCATACACGCTCGAACGCACAAGGAGACACGCTCGGACACACAAGGAAAGCGCCATGAAGCGCTGTCGGTTTGGAACGTCCCAGACGGTGGTTGGGTTTGCGCGCGCCGCCGTCAAGCGCAATCGGGCGAGCACGAACCCGCGCTGTTTCTCTTTCTCTTTATTCGCCGCGATGTCCTTGTGTCTCGTAACGTCGTCCGCCGTGTCGGTGGCGATGGTGTACGTCGATGATTGCATTGTCTGCGACGGCGATCCGCCCGATCCCCCGTGCGGCACGCCCCTGAATCCGTCGTGCACGATCCAGGACGGCATCGACGCCGCAGTCGACGCCGACACCGTTGCGCTCCTGCGCGGGACCCACACCTGCATCGGCAACAAGGACCCGTCGTGGAGCGGCCACAATCCTCTCATTGCGGGGCGACGTGCGGCGTCGGGGAACGGTGTCGTCGTGAGGCGCCGCTAGCTTTGCCGGCACATCCGATCGTCTTGCCGAGATGGAGGAAGCATCGTGAAACCCTGGACGATGGTATTCGGGGCGGTCGTGGGTTGGTTCGCGTTCGCCGCGCCGACCCGTGCCGGCGTGGTTACATTTCTCGATGACTTCGACGGCTTTGTCGAAGCCGCGGGGCCGGGGCTGCTCGAGATCGACTTCGAGACGCTCCCCGACGGCAGCCCGAGCCAGGCCGGCGTCGAGATCACGCTGGACTTCAACTACACCGACCAGGGCGTGACGTTCACGCCGCTCGTACCCATCTTGGAGATCGCGGGGAATCCCATCGGAGGCTTCGGCCTCCTGGCGCTCGACCCGAAGGACATCCTTGACACGGCGATCATCTCGGAGCTTGTGATGCCCGCGTCGGCGGTCGGGATGTTCTTTCCGGGTTTCACACTGTTGTCCGCGTTCGATGAGGAAGGCAACGTCATCGCGGTGATCCCCTCCGGGGGCGCGGGACCGCACTTCGTCGGCATCGTGTCCGACGTTCCGATCGCTCTTACGGTCAACACACGGCACACACCGATCGAACGTATCAACTCGTACCTGTTCGTCCCGATCCCCGAGCCTTCCACGCTTGGCCTGCTGACGTTCGGGGCGCTACTCGCGTTACGCGGGCGCATGGGACGGCGCCACGCACGATGGTCGCGGCGGTTCGTCGGGCCGTCACGGGTCCGTCCGCCCGGAGCGCGCCGGGCGGGTCGCGCGTTGAATGAACCGTAAGGATCCGGGCGGTGTAGTCCGGACGATTCGAGGTCGTGGGGCGGGAGCGATCCGCTGCCGCCCCCAATAGTGGGAGGAGCTTCGACATGTATGCGATCCGGTGTTCGAAACGAGCGAAGCGGGGGCAAACCACAAGGTCTGTACGGGCGTGCGGTATGTCGCTCGCCATGTGCGCGTGGGCGTTCGGCGTGACGTCGATCGCGCGCGGACAGGATTGCAACTGCAACGGCGTCCAAGGCGCGTGTGACATGTCAGACCAGGTGACCGCGCCCACGCTTGGCTCGTAACCCATTACGACAAAGGCAGTTAGAAAAAACCTGCGCTCACTCGTTTTTCGTGTAAGGAATCGGCCGTGAACCGGACACATAGGGGGATCGCCCGCGCTAACCGATCCGGCGATCGCGAGCCGTGTGACCGGTTTGGGGCGCCCCGCTCCGGTCCGCTTCCAGCGCCTGCCGGCGGCATCCAACCGGGCGGGCGCGGTTCATCCCGCCACGCGACGCCGCTCGCCCGACGCCGTCGCGGCGCGGGACCCAGGCGCCGACACAGTGCCGCGGGGCGCCACCGGCGTATCGACCCCCGCGACGGGCGGAGCGTTGTGAGGACACAGAAATGCGCAGCCCCGTAGCATATGCTGGACCGATACCCGCGCCGGCGGTGTTGAGGAAATGGAGACGCCCCGCACATGGAACGTTCGCGGCCGAATCCGTGGCGGGGTGGCGGACCGGCGCTTGTAGGGCAGTTGGTTCACCTGCGTTCACGATCGGGGTCGCGTGCGGGCGAGGGTTGCCCGGCGTGGACGGTGCAGGCTGGTCGTTGACCTGCCGTACCTGGGTCGACATGGACGCCGGTTGCATCAATCCGGCGAGCGGTGATTACCACATTGATCCGCTCCTGTCGCCTTGCAGAGATTTCGGCGACGCGTTCCGGTGCGGGATGTATGACTTCGATTTCGAGGACGGCGTGTGCAATGGTGTCGTAGACATGGGTGCTGACGAGGTTTGCATCCCGTAGGATC
>JBHHVO010000236.1:0-5518 GCA_046754365.1 Phycisphaerae bacterium
GAAGCACAGGGCGATATCTACCCCGTTATCGTTGAGGCCATTGATCTGTTGCTGAGCCTGACAGGCGGCGGTTGATATGGGACGCCAGTGGTCTCACGGTGCAGTAGCGGCGTTCGCGTGTGGCGGTGGTGTTGCGATGTCGCGGCGTTCGCCGGGCGGGGTGGTTGACGGCGTGGCCGTCACTTCAAGTGCACGGAGCCGGCGCTGGCCTCGAGCTTGTACGTCGGTGTTCCGGTTCCGATCTTGCCCCGCCCGACGGCGCTGACGACCTCGCGCGTGACGTTGATGCCGGTATGTCCGGCGACGGTCACCCGCCCCACGTCCGCGCGGAGGTTGAACGTGCCCTGCGCCTCCGGCGGGATCGCGAGCGTCACGTCGCCGACGCCGGCGGTGAGCACGACGCTATGCGTCGGCGGCGTCTTTGCGACGGTCATGCTGACGGCCCCAGCGCCGGCGTTGCCGGTTACGGGCCCGGTCACGGCGTCGACGGTGATGTCGATTCGCCCCGCGCCGGTGTTGAGTGTGATGCCCGCCGGGGTGGTGGATCGGACGAGGATCTCACCTGCGCCGCTGCTCGCCTTGATGTCGGACGTGGTGTCGGTGACGACGATGCGGCCGGCGCTGGTTCGGAGGTTGACCGCGAGCCCCGGCGGGACATGAACGACGAGCGACACGCGCCAGTCCTTTTCGTCCGGCGCGCCGGTGTGCGCGTCGGCGACCCGAAACGTGTCACTGTTCGTGACGATGCTGACGTGATCGGCGAAGGTACCCCGGTCGGCGGCCGGGTTCGCGAGGGATTCCTTGATCTTGACGGTGGCCGTCACGTCGACCCGGCCGCGCGCGTCGCCGACGACTTTGAGCTCGCCCGCGCGGATGTCGACCTCGAGCTTGGTAACGCCGGGGGCGACCGCGTCCCCACCGCTCACGGTCGTGAACGGCACGAACGTCACACCCATCTTGACCGCAAACCGCCTGCATCCGGTGGCGGCCACCAGCACGGCGACCGCGAACGCGAGACCGACTCGACCGTAGCCGTACATGATTGTCCTCCCGTATCGTGTGGCGGGCACGACACCGCATGGTCACGCATTGCGCGTCCTAACCCTCCCTCGCGGTGGGGGTTCGGCAAGTCCATGGTCGGCGCCGGAGCACACGCCGCGGGCCGACCGCCCGCATCCGCAAGTACCCCGCCCGCATCGGCACGCACGCAATGCACTACATGTATACCTTCGCGTCAAGATGCCGGTTATTGCGGTATTCCCGACAGGCCCGTAGGCGCGGCGTCGATGTTGCAGGGACCCCGCGGTGGCGATACCATCGCGCCGCGCGTCGTGGCGGGCGGTCCTGGTCGGCGGTGGCCCGGGGACAACGCCGATTCTTCCCGGCGCGAACGAACGCGGGCATGCCGTCTTGGCGCGGATCGGGTGGCCGTGTTCATCGTGAAGGTACCCGACCTGCGGAGAGACCAACCGTGCTCAATACCATCGAGCGTCTAAGCGGCGCGGGCCAGTCGATCTGGTGCGACAGCATCAGCCGACCCATGATCGACTCCGGAACGCTTCAGCGGCTGATCGATGTCGGCGTGGTCGGCGTGACGTCGAATCCAACGATCTTCATGAACGCGATTACGGCCGGCGACGGGTATGAAGCGCGCATCTCGGCGCTCACCGCAACCGGCACGACCGGCATGGCCGCGTACGAAAGCGTCGTGCTGCGGGACATCATGGACGCGGCCGACATCCTCCAACCCGTGTACCACATGACCCAGGGCGCGGACGGGTTTGTGAGCCTCGAGGTGAATCCCAAGCTCGCGTATGACACGGACGCGACGATCGCGGAGGCCCGCCGGTTGTTCGCCGCGATCAACCGCCCGAACGTGCTCATCAAGGTTCCCGCGACGGCCGAGGGCATCCCCGCGATCGAAGCGCTTATCGCCGCCGGCATCAACGTCAACGTCACGCTGATTTTCTCGCTCGACATGTATGAGCGGGTCGCGCACGCGTACCTCGCCGGGTTGCAGCGGCGGCACGCCGCCGGTGGAGACATCAGCCACGTCGCGTCCGTCGCGTCATTCTTCGTGAGTCGGGTCGACACGCTTACGGACAAGCTCCTTGAGGACAAGATCGCGGAGCGAAGCGCCGACCCGCATCCGGACGGAGTCGGTGCGCCCGCGCCAACGGACACCGACGAGGACGACGCGCCGCCGCCCGACCCGGGCTACCTGCTCGGGCAGGCCGGCATCGCGAACGCGAGGCTCGCGTACGCGCGTTTCGAGCAGTTGTTCGACGACGACGGACCGTTCGGCCCGCTCGCCGACGCCGGCGCGCGCGTCCAACGACCGCTCTGGGCGAGTACGAGCACGAAGAATCCGGACCTGCCCGACACGCTGTATGTCGACGCGCTCGTCGGGCCCAACACCGTCAACACGCTCCCGCCGGCCACGATCGACGCCGTCCTCGATCACGGCGCGACGGCGGTCATGATCCGAGACGAGCTGGACACCGCCCGTGCGATGATCGATGACCTGGGGCGATTCGGCATCGATTTCGCGGACGTGACCGACCAACTCCTCGCCGACGGGGTCGACCTGTTCGCCCGGTCGTTCGACCGGCTCCTCGCGACGCTCCACGACAGGCAGCAGCGACCGAGCGCCGTGTGATGCAAGCTGCGGCGCTGCGGAGGCGTTGAGCTGTTGTTGCGGGGTCGATGGACGGCGGTGGGGTCGCAAGCGTGGTTGGTGTTGTCGAAGTCGCCGGATTCTCGATGTAGTCAGAACGTGGCCGGTGTGTCTGGTTTCCGAATCGGCCGGGGGGGGGCTTGCGTGGCGGCGGCTCGGCGCCATGATGGCGTTCCAACGTGGTGGAGATCGTGTCTCGGCGCGCGGTGTCCCGGCGTGGTCAGACCATCTGGCGCGTTGGTCCGGCCAAGCGTTACGGTGGTTTGGCCGTTCGGAAATGAGAGGATATCGATCATGCTGACTCGGATAAGGGGTGTGGCGGCGTGGATGCTTGGCGTGCTGGTCGCCGCGTCGCTGGCTGGGTGCGCGCCGGCGGCGCCGCCGCCGGCCGGAACCGGCGGTCCCGGCGCTCCGCCGGACGGCAGCACCGGTCCGCCCCCGGATGGTTCGCAGCGGGGGGTGCTGATCGGTCAGGTCGCTACGCTTTCGGGCGACCCAATTCCCGGTGCCGCGGTGACGCTGAGCACAGGTCGATCCGCGTCTACCGATGACCACGGGTTCTACTCGTTCGGCGATTTGCAGCCGGGATCGAGCGTCGTCGCGACGTTTCGAGCGGTCGGGTTTGCACCGACGGTCCGGGCGTTTGCGGCGGTGACGGCTGATGCCGCCACGCCTGCGTGCGTGTTGCTCGCGGCGGCGGGCGACACCGTTACGGTTGACGCGCAAACCACGTCGACACAGCGGAGCGGGGCATCGGCGGTGACGCTTACGGCCGGCTCGCTCGCGTCGGCCTCTGGCGAACCGGTGACCGGATCGGTCGAGCTGACGACGACGTTTCTGGATCCGAGTACGGCGGGCGTGCTGGCGTTTCCCGGTGCGTTCGACACAGCGCGGTCCGACAGCGGCGACGTGGTCACGCTCGAGTCGTTCGGGTTTGCCATCTACGAGATGTCGCAGAACGGCGAACCGGTGGACCTGGCGCCCGGTGAGACGGCGGATATCGAATACGTCCTGCCGGACAACGCCCAAGACAAGTTCGCGGTCGGCGATACGATTCCGCTCTGGGAATTCGACGACATGTCGGCAACGTGGACGGAGGCGGGTGTCGGGCAAATCGCGGCGGCGTCCGACGGGTCGGGCAGGCTCGCGTGGTTCGCCACGGTGGATCACTTCAGCTCGTGGAACTGTGATGCACCGATCGACGAGACGCACTGTCTTACGGGCCGCGTGGTTTCGGACGGCGCGCCGGTGGCCGGCGCGGCGATTACGGCGGTGGGCGTGAGCTACAACGGCACGAGCACCGCGACGAGTGGTTTGGATGGGCGTTTCTGCATCGACGTGAAGCGCGGGTCGAGCGTGCGGCTTGAAGTTCGCCTCAACGGTTCGGCCACGGCGATCCTCACGGTCGACGTGACCGTGGCCGACACGCCGGCGGATTGCGCCTCGGGGGGATGCACCGACACCGGGGACTTGTCCGTGAGCCTGGATGCGTGCGTTTCAGGGCGCGTGACCAACGACGACGGCACGCCCGCGGACGGGGTGACCGTGCACGTCGTGCCGGGTGAGACGGTCACGACGGACGCGGACGGCTTCTACTGTGCCGCGGCGTCGGCCAACACGGACGTGTTTGTGTTCGTGGAGGGGCGTCCGTCGGTCATGGTCGGCGCGGCGCCCGTTGGGACATGCGGCGGGTCGGCGTGCGCCGAGGCCGACCTCGCGCTGTCGCTGCCCGAGGCGGGTGACGCGGTCGGCACGATCTTCGCTACGTCGAACGCTCTCTTCACGGATGTTCTTGGGACGACGGGAAGCTTCTTCCTTCAGGCGTCATTCATCACGTTCGATGCGGATGCGCTGCGTGCGTTGGATGCGTCGGCGTTTCTGCCGTCGGGATTTGACACACAGATCGAGCAGATCGGCGTATGCGAAGTCGTGACGCAGACGTTCGCGTTCACGTCCGGCGGCGGCTCGGATCCGGTCGATCCACCGAGTTTTCCGGGCATCGGCGCGCTGGACCCCGGCGCGCCGGGCACGGCGACGACCGCAACGGCGACGGTGAATCTGCTGCGCGGCGATCCGACCTCGACGGACCCGCCGCAACCGGTGCTGGCCGGTATCTTTGAACCAGACGAGACGTCCGAGGAACTGATGGCGCTTGGGTTCGGCGCGGGGCAAAGCATCGTGTTGCATTTCCCCGGCGGCGCGGATATCGGTGCGTTCGACGCGACGCTGGTGGTGCCGGACGCAGTGAATGTTACGTCGCCGGACCTCGCCGACGCGAACCTGACGCTGGACCGCAGTGCGCCCCTCAACGTTATGTGGACCGCAGGCAGCGCGACCGACACGGTCGTCATCACGATCACCGCGAGCGCGACGAGCTTCTCGTTCCAGCCCGACGGAAGTGCCACGACGAGTGGTGAGAGCGTCGCGATAACATGTGATTTCCCCGACACGGGTTCGGCGGTGGTCCCCGCGCAGGCGATGGCCGCGCTGCCGGCGGACCCCGACGTCGTCACGTTCAACGCGGCACGGACGAGGACTTCCGAAGTCGATGTACCGCTCAACCGCGTGGCGGGCAACGGTGTCGTGCGGCTCACCGGCAGCGCCGGGGCGTCCCGCTCGGTTTTCGGCGTGCCTGGTGGCCCTGCCCCGTCTCTCTGCGACCTCATCACATGCCCGCAAGGCGAGGTGTGCAATCCCGATACGTTCGTCTGCGAGCCCGGGTGACCTACCGGTGGTCCGTGGGATCGGCCGGGTTCGTACACGGACGCAATCGGAAAAGAATCGGAAAAGGTGTCAGGAAGGAATGGCACTGCCGCTGTTTCTCGGTTTTGAGCGAGGATG
>JBHHVO010000237.1:0-5491 GCA_046754365.1 Phycisphaerae bacterium
GAGGAGGCGCGTCGCGCGTCGGGCGACGGCCGCGTGCGTGCGGTGCAAACGCACGACCATGATCACGCCGGTGCACATCTGCCCGATAATACCGACATCGGTGACCGTCGTGGCCGGCGGGGTGTCCACGAGCGTGTAATGGAAGTCATGGCGGATGCGCTTGAAGACTTGTCTTGTCTCGGCGGACGCGAGCAGTTCCGCCGCGGATCGCCCTTGCGTGCTGCCGGCGGGCAGGAACAGAAGGTTCGGGATGGGCGTCTTTCGGATGACGTCCTCGTACCGCGCGGTGCCGTTGAGCACGTCCGCCAGCCCAGGTCCTTCCGGTTGGTTAAGCATCTGGGCGAGTGAACTCCGCCTGAAGTCGGCATCGACGGCGATGATGCGCAGGTGGCGCACCTCGGCGAACGTGGACCCGAGATTCAGGGTCGTGACGCTCTTGCCCTCCTTCGGCACGGCGCTCGTGATCGCGAGAATGCGATGCTCATATTGCGGGTTCTGGCTGAGCAGGCGCGTTCTGAGCGAGCGGTACTGCTCGGCCACGAGCGACGACCGCTCGTAGTAGGGCACGAGCGACTCGGAGAGGCCCTCGACGAGCGCGATGGGTTCGTCGGCTTCGTCGGCCTTGAGCGCCGGAAGCGGCGGTGGCTCGACTACGGCCGTCCCGGTCGGACGCTCCGCCGGCGCGGCATCGCGGTACCCGGCGTGGCCGCCCATGGTGGCGCGTTTGCGTTCCTGTTCGGCCCGCCGAAGCGCGTCGGCTATCCTTCCCATGGTTTCGCTGTACCGATGCCGCGACCGTGGGCCGACGAGCCGCCCGCGTCGCGTAGTGCATTAGAACCGTCCGCGTCGACCCACACGCCCGCTCGTTCTGCTGCGGTTTGTATTAAGATCATCATAGACGTCCGCCGTCGTGATGACCTCCGCAGGTGTCACATACGCATCGAGGACCGGGCCAACCGGATCGAGCAGCTCGCGGATGCGCAGCCCGAGCCACGCGAGCGGGGTCGGCGGGATGTACACGATGTCGTCCGGTTCGAGCAGGATGTTCTTGCTCCAGTCGCCGGCCCGAACCATGCGGTCGACGTTGACCTGGATAACATGTGGTTCGGTCGCGTCGTGCGTCGGCCTCGTGACCTTGACCCGACTTGTCCACGACCGGAAGTCCGCGCCGAACCGCACGACGGCATCCATGAGCGTGTCGCGACCGGTATACGCGAATGCCTGCCCGCCCACGGGGCCGTAGACGTAGTACTTCTTGCTCTCATACCCGACGACCCGCACGCTGACCTTCGGTTCCAGGTAGTAACGCGACAGCAGCACCTCGAGCTTGGCGGCGATCTCCTTGGCCGTCATGCCGACGATCTTGACCTCCCCCAGCAACCTCAGGGATATCTTGCCGTTCGGCTGCAACGTCTGTCCCTCACCGTCAATCTCCGGGACGCTCGGCGCGCTGATCGCGATCGAGTCGGGCACACCAATCCGGTAGGCGATCGCCGAAACGTCGTGCTCGTGCGCGCGGAGAAACTGAAGCATGTCGCTGTGGGTCGGTGCACAGCCGACGACCAGCCACGGGGCCGCCAATGTCGTCAACCAGATGCCGGGGCGCATGCCCATCATGCGGTCGATCCCACACGCCATGACGCCGACATACCGCGCCCGATGCACCGGTACAGACGGTCTGATGCGTCCACACGTGCCGCCCGCCCCTGCGGCGGACATCGCACGCGCGAACTCGGTCACGCAGCCTGATACCCGCCGGAGGGCGCGACTACAGGCCCGGAACTCGGACCCATTTCATCCGCTCGTCTTATCGGGTGGGTCCGCCAAGGTCTGAACATGAACGTCGCACGCCACGAACCGCGCTGGCATACGGACGCCGGCTCTGGTCGCAGCACCGGCGCGAACGTCCGAAAACGTCGGGCGCCGACCTTAAGCGGTCCGATAGGCGTACCGATATCCACTGGGTGCACGCCCGCGACATCGCGGCACGCGGCGTGCGCTGCGCGGCGCGAGCTACCGGATGTACACCGAGTTCTTCGAGCTTACCGAGCCACCGTTCAGCAACACGCCCGATCCGCGCTTCTTCTTTCCGACGCCGGACCACGAGGAGGCGCTCGCGTCACTCGTCTACGCGGTTAAGGAACTCAAGGGGTTTGCCGTGCTGACCGGCGAGGTCGGAGCCGGCAAGACGCTTGTGGCGCGCATGATGCTGCGGCGGTTCGGGACGCGCATCGCGTTCGCCAACATCCACCACGCCGTTCGCAGCGCGCGTGACCTCATCAAGGCCGTATGTGCCGAGTTCGAACTCCGCGATGACGACATCGGAGACGCGCAGCGCGTGCGTCTTTTGCATGACTACCTGCTGCGACAATATGCCGACAATACGCCGGTCGTGCTCGTGCTCGATGAGGCACAGAATCTGCCGTTCGATGCATTTGAAGAGCTCCGCATGATCGGCAATCTGGAGGCGGACAGCGCCAAGCTCCTTCAGATTATCATCGTCGGGCAGCCCGAGCTGCGCGAACATTTCCGGTCGCCGCAGTTGAGGCAGCTCAGACAACGCGTCTTTCGCAGGTTCCACCTCGGCAGGCTGTCCCGGGACCAGACGGAAGGGTACATCGCGCACCGCCTTCGCGTCGCCGGCGCCCACAAACAGAACATCTTCGACGGCGATGCGGTCGACCGGATCCACGATGTGTCTCACGGTCTGCCGAGGCTCATCAACACCGCGTGCGACAACGCGATGCTCAGTGCGTATGGCGCCGATCTTCGCACCGTGGACGGTCCGTTCATGACGTCGGTCGTGGAGCAATTGATGTCGCACGACCGCGCGCATCCGCCCGGTGCCGACGGACCGGGAGATGCATCATGTGTGGCATGCGATCGGGACCCACGCGATCTGTCGACCGCGATCCGTGTGCCCAGGATCCTCCGGACCGGGCACGGCCGCGGGGATGGTAAAGACCTGGCCGCGTGGCCGACGGACGCGCCGCGGCCGGACATCGAGGATGCCCTCGTGCGCATCGAGCGGCTCGAGCGGCAGGCCCGTCCGTCGGACCAGGACATCCGGCAGGCCCACCATCTCGCCGGCGCGCTCGAAGCGACGTTGACCCGCACCACCGAGACGATCCGTCGCGCCGAGGGCGCGACTGCGGTGCTCGACCGCCGTCAGGTGGCCGCAGAGAAGCTCGTGCAGGTGCTCAAATCGCTGCACGACAAGACCCTTCGGGCCGTCCGGACGTTCAATGATGCCGGGGCCAGGTACGCCAGGCTGGAGCACAACGCCCAGCGCATGTACCATCGTCTTGTAGCGCAGGCACAGCGTACCGTGCGGCTGACGTCGATCGCGCGGGACGCCGTAAGCCGCATGAACAAGCGGACGGCTGTCGCTGATCCGGCGGTCGAACCACCGGCCGAGACCCCTACGCCGTGCCGTGTTGATCGAGCCGTGGCGCCGGATGATGCCGACGAGACGGTCACGTCCCGTCACGCCGCAGCGAGCGTGCAGCGGTCGGTCGCGAAACCCCCAGCCGGTATCGCGTATGCACCGACGCCCACCGGCACGGCGTCGGCGGCGCACTTCGAACAGCTACTCACGCAGAGTCGCGAAAGCCTGACGGACCTAAGAGCCCTGATCGACGCCACCACGGGATTGCCCACGTCAGCCGACCCGCGCGCGTCGTGGACAGCGCACGCATTGGCCGCCGCCAACGCGGGGGTCGCGTCGCGAAGACATGCAGCGGGTTCGGCGGACGCCACGAGCGCGCCGCCACGACACGCGTCGGCGGGTGCCGAAACCGGCCCAGCGCCGCAAGCATGTGTCGGCGGCGGTGGGGATGTCGTACCCGCACCGGGCGCCCGGGCGCGCCCACCGACGTGTACCGCCGGGGGCGACGCGACACCCGCCTCCGCGGAACCGGGCGCGTCGGGACTGTCGGACGCGGTCCCGGACGCACGACTCGTGGAGCACGTCCAGGGTTTGCTCAAGCTCGTGACGACACCCGGTCCCGACCATCAGCGGCGCGATGGTGCCTAGCGGTCCGGTTCATTCGTCTTTTCGGGTGCGGAACATCGGCCACTCGCAGGTCCGAATGGTAGATCGCGTTGTGCACCCGCAACATCAGGTGAATCGAGGCACTAGCCCATGTTCGCCAGTTTGCTTCGTAACCTATTGTAAAACAAGAGCCCGATTTCGAGTTTGTCACTACATCGCGTTTCCGGGGGCTTGAGGCCGATCGTCGGGAGGGCGGCGGGTTCAGGTCCACGAGGCCCAGAATATGCACGACACGCCCCGCGTCGCGGCGGTCGCCAACGACGAGCCGCGTCGTTGGGCCTTCAGATCCAGCTTCGTCAGGCCGATCCAACGCGTCGCGGTGATCACGTCGGTCGCGCTCAGCACTGGTAGGGCAGGCGTCAAACGTGAGCGATGCCCCGGGGCAGTTTCCGCACGACTTCACGCTACCTCGGTTGGCGCCTGGAGTCCGGAGATCACGGTCTCTTGGTCTGCCATGCACTTGCCCTGTTAGGCCGTGCGCCTGCCCTGTTCAGCCGTGCGGCGGCCCGCTACCGGAAGTGCCGGTGCGATGATTTCCGGATCGTCTTGCAGACACGTCGCACGCGCGCTCTGCTGAGTTTTTCGCGCATGGCGGTGTCGGCCAACCGGCCGACCGCTTTGGCCCTGCTTGGCGGTATGCCGGTGTACATCACCAGCGCCGAGGCATTCGTGCAAACTACCTATCTTAACGTTGTGCGCTCGCGATGCTCACGCATCGTACATGGTTGACCCGTTCCGGGCGCATCCCATCCGGGTGGCAGGGTAGAATAACTCACGTCCCACTGTATAGACACGGACGGTGCCGACTGGTTTGGCCGGTGTGTTGATCGGGAGAAACGCGGGGGCGCTCGGCCTTCGTGCGTGCGCAGAACGCGCCGCGAGCCACGCCCCGTGGATTTGCCAAGTTGTTGGGGATGCACGCACCCGTTCCGTCACCAGCTACGCGATCTTGACGTGGATGCCGGGCGTGTCTATCGTTTGTGGATCGCATCGCGAGACTTCGGCTGGTCGTTAGCGTTGCGGCGAACGCGCGCGGTGCCGATCGGATCGCATCACGTGCGTACGGGGGCGATTGGATTCGACCGGGCGAGATGAAGGGTGTGCAGCGTGCCGAGGACGCCAGTTGGCCTCGTTAATCATCTGGCAAGAACCTAAATGGCAACACTTCATTTGCCATGGCTGCCTAACAACAGGTAGCCCGCCAAGCGGGAGACGCCCACGATCCCGGGAGGCGCCATATAGTGGGCTAGCCGCCGTGTGTCGCCCGGCCGTACGACGGTGAACCACAGTCGGGTTGGGGAACGCGGGAGCCAGTCGGCCAGCGCCCGCGGGCCCGAGATCCAAACGGCCGACTACGCACGTAGCGGCCCACCCGGAACCGCCGCGGGACGGGGGTTCGATTCCCCCCGCCTCCATTGTAAGTGCTTGTAAACAAAG
>JBHHVO010000238.1:0-5479 GCA_046754365.1 Phycisphaerae bacterium
GCGTAGATCGTCGCCGTCGTCGTGCCGTCACCGGCCACGTTCGAAGTCTTGGACGCGACCTCCTTCACCATCTGAGCGCCCATGTTCTCGTACGCTTCCTCGAGTTCGATCTCCTTCGCGACGGTCACGCCGTCCTTGGTGACCGTCGGTGCCCCGAACGAACCCTCGATCACGGCGTTGCGACCGCACGGGCCGAGCGTCGCCTTGACCGCGCGGGCAAGCTGTTTCACGCCGCGGCGGATCGCCTCGCGCGCTTCTGTTTCGTATGCTATTTGCTTCGCTGCCATAGAACCTTTTCCTCCGGTCTGGTTAGCCGATGACGCCGAGCACGTCTGTTTCGTCCATAATGACATAGTCTTCGCCGCGCACCTTGATCTCCGTGCCGGCGTAGCTCGTGAAGATGACCTCGTCATCATGCTTGAGCTGCATTTCGCTGCGCGTGCCGTCGTCGAGCAGGCGCCCGTTCCCCACCGCCAGCACGACGCCGCGCTTCGGCTTCTCCCGCGCCGTATCCGGCAGCACGATGCCGCCGGCCGTCTTCTCCTCCGCCTCCACACGCTTCACGATCACCTTGTCGCCAAGCGGCCTGATGTTGAGTTTCGCCATGTGTCGCTACTCCTTTCGGCTACGGTTGTAGGGGCGCGCGTCGCCGCGTCCCATGGAATCCAACAGGCGCACGATCACCCGCACGGCGTCATGCACGAATCGGCACGCACGCGCCACCCGAAACGACAGCGCTACGTCCGCTCCCGCTCGCCGCGCGCACCTGCGAAAACGCAACGGCTTGAACCGTTCAATCACCGCAACCGTGATGGAAACAACGGTCCAAGCGATGTCGCGCGAAGCTCAAAGCGCCCTCGCCAGCACGCTCAGCAGCGCCATGCTCAGTGCGCTCACATCCACCGGCTGCGCCAACACGCCGGTCGCACGCAGCGCCAACGCCGTCTGAATCGTGTGCCGACCGGCGTACGCCGCGACGAGCCAGCACGGTAACTCCGCGTCGATCGAACGAACCACACGCAACAGCGAAAGCCCGTCGATCTCGACCGGATCGCCGACAAGCACCGCCCCGGCCAGCCCGCCACTTTCAACCCGCTCGATCGTCTCACGCGACGACCGCGCCGGCGTGACCACGAGATCGAACGCCCGCAGCCGACCGGCCATGTCCGACAACCAGCCGCACGCATCCAACGCGGCCCTCTGCGACACGAGCACCTCACGTTCGCCGTCCTGCCGCAGGTGTACCGAGGTCATCATCGTTCCGCCGACACGCGCACCGCCCCCTCAGCCGCGCGGCGTCGCTGCACCGTGGACGAATGCACGCACGATGCCACACGCAGACAAGCGCGACGGATTCGAGCCCTCAACATAACCCGCTATCACCACGTGACTTACCGCGATGCGCCCGCCGCCGTCCCCGCCCCCGGAACCCCCCCCGCGCCACCCAACCTGTAATTTAGTTACCCCCCCCCCGACCTCCCAGCCACATTTGCAGCTTCACGCACAATCGCGACGGCGGCACCCACATCGTGCCCCGGAATCCGATCAGCCGTGGTCGAGCCCATGCCGCCGCGATCCGTCCACGCGGTCCGTGACAAAACCGGCGGAGTAGGATCTCGCACGTCAGCGCCGCGGGCACGAGCCCACCAACCCCTCGCGCAACATCCCACCGGACCCCAAGCCTGGTGCGCTCATGACCTGCCGCCCCCGATCCTGTCCCGCACCCCCGCCCGTCCCGCGGACCGTCCGGGGCTTGACACGCCCGACGGGGCCCGCGAACGTCCCGGCGTGTCCACACCGTCCCCCATGCCTCAAACGCCGCCGGAACGCCGGCGCCGAGCGGTCGTACTCTTGTCCGGCGGCCTCGACTCCGCGACCACGGCCGCCATCGCGCGGCGCGACGGCTATGCCCTCTACGCGCTATCGATCCGCTACGGACAGCGTCATGTCCTGGAAATCGCGGCGGCCGACCGCGTCGCGGCCGCCTTGGGTACCACCGCCCACGTCGTGCAGACCATCGATCTTCGTGCGTTCGGCGGGTCCGCGCTCACGGACGACATCGATGTGCCCAAGTCCGACGCCGCCGCGGACATCGGCGCGGGCATCCCCGTGACGTACGTGCCGGCGCGCAACACGGTTTTCCTGGCCGTCGCACTCGCGTACGCCGAGGTCATCGCGTCGACCGACATCTTCATCGGTGTCAACGCCGTGGACTATGCGGGCTACCCGGACTGTCGCCCGGAGTTCATCGCCGCCTTCGAACGCGTCGCGAACCTGGCCACGAGGGCGGGTGTTGAGGGACGTCATATCACGATCCACGCGCCGCTGCTCTCGATGGCCAAGGCGGACATCATTCGAAAGGGGGCCGACCTCGGTGTGGATTTCGCATTGACGTGGAGTTGCTACGACCCGGTCGACGATACGACGGCATGCGGCCGCTGCGAC
The DNA here is from genome assembly GCA_046754365.1 of Phycisphaerae bacterium. Classification (GTDB taxonomy): domain Bacteria; phylum Planctomycetota; class Phycisphaerae; order UBA1845; family UBA1845; genus JBHHVO01. The sequence continues at coordinate 2,446 of JBHHVO010000238.1, forward strand.
AGTTGCCACCTGCGACGCGACGGGTTCGCCGCCGCCCGCATCGTCGATCCATTGCCCTACGCGACATAGTCCCGCGGCGCACCGTCCGCGGCAACCGCGCGCCGACATCTGGTCCGGTGCGATTCGACTTGCATGCCGGCGGGCCCGACCACCGCCGGGGCGGATCGGGCGACACCGCCTTCGTGTCCAAGCGAGCCCGAGCCATGATGCCTGGAGCATGGACACCAAGACATGGGGCGACGCCGGGCACCTTGTCGCCAAGCGCCTGAAAGAACGCCTGCGATACCGCTCGCTTCCACCCCGTGGTGCGCACCTGCGTGCGGAACCGCATACGACCACGACCACAGGCGGTGACGATAACACGACCTAACGGCGTCGTGGGGAGGCCATGGACATCACCATGAACATCCGACAACCGCTCTTTCGAGCCATGCTTTGGTCGTTGGCGCTCTCCGCCGGATGCGGGGTGTTGGCCGTGCTGTTTCAGGGCGGCGACGTCGTCTGGCGCATCGTGGGCACCGGCGTCACGACAGCCGCCGCGTGCGCCCTCATGCTCCCGACTTCGCTCCTGGTGGATCGCGAAAAATCGCGCCCAGCCGGCTTGCTCGGCATGTCGGTCATCACGCTTGAGTTCGCGTTCGCCCAGGTGCTCATCTGGGACATCCCGCGGCTCCTTGGCTGGGCCGGCCGGGACGAAAGCATCGCGCTCACCATGACCTTCGTCGCGCTCGCGACCCTCGCGATCATGCTCTGTCTCGGCTTCTCGGTGCATCCGTTCGGGCGAATCGCAGCGCCCGTCGGCGTTGCCGTAACCGTCGTCTGGTTCGCGGTGTTCATGGTTCCAACCTGGGCGGGTCGCGCGGTCGCCCACCATGACAAGTGGTGGCAATCAGGAGGGGCCGTCGCCGCGATCGGCGCCATCGCGTTCCTGGCACTAACCGGAGCGGGAACCGAACCCGAGCGCCGCTGGCGCGTCGGCGGCGCCGCCGCCGCGATCGTGGCCGGTCTGCTCTGGCAATGGGATATCTGGGTCGGCACCGGCAGCCACCTCGGGTTCATCATGTTTGTCATTTCCCTGAGCGCGTCGCTCGTCGTGGGCCACGCGAACCTGGCCATGTTCTGCCCGTTGAAGGCGCATGAGCGTTGGGTCCGCGTCGCCGCCGTGATCGCCGTGACCTGCACCGCCGCATTGATGGACGTCATCATCATCGACGCCAGGCTTGGCGGCCTCGAGATCGACGAAGATGTGTTCGCGCGGCTCGCGTCGGCGACCGGCATTCTCGCTGGCTGCGGATCGTTGGCGTTGTGCGTACTCGCCCGCATGAATCGCAAGATCGACTTCGACACGCCGGTCGGCGAATTCGCCCGCGTCATCGTCGTGTGCCCGCGATGCAGAAAGAAACAGCCCATCGACATCGGTGATTCGTCGTGCGCTGCATGCGGCCTGCGGATTACCATTCGAGTCGAAGAGCCGCGCTGCCCACACTGCGACTACCTGTTGATCGGCCTGACCTCCGAGCGATGTCCCGAGTGCGGCGCAACCCTGCAGCGCACGTCGCCATCAGCCTGACGACCGCCCCGGACGAAAGGGTTGATTCATTCGTAGGAACCCCAAATCCCTGAAAAAAGCGGCCCTGGCGCTATCCCTAGAAGACGTGATTCCACCGAAAAGGGGGTCTCTACGAATGAATCAAGGGTTCGCCTTGACGCTGTCGAGGCCGTCCTTGTCCGCGTGCCACAACACCTGCCCCGGCTTCGCGTTCGCGGCGAGTCGGTGCGGGCGGCGCGAGCGCTCAGATTACCATGCGCTTGAAGTGCTGGAGCACGGTCATGGCCCGCAGCGTGATCCACTTGGACGGCGCTCCCTTACACTCGATGTCGGCGTGCGTCTTGCCGTTGAGCGAATCGTCGAGCTTCCACCGACCGTCGGTCCCACGCTTCTTCTCGATGTGATCCAACGCGTCGTCCATAGCGGAATCATGTCTGACGCCAAGCTCCGCGAGGGCCAGCATGGCCTCCAGCAGGTCGGGGTTGTAGCTGCGCGGGAACCCGAACCGCAGCCAGCCCGGCTTGGGAACGAGCTGATCGTCTCGAACCTTGTGGTTCTTGAGCCACTTCGCCCGAACCGCGCGCTCGGAAACGCCTTGGGGACGCTTTCGAACGGCCTCGTAGTACGCGTGGACGTCGGGCCGGCGGTAGTGATACACCCGCACGTCGAGCATCTGCCTCACCAGCACGTCGCGGATGTCCTTCAGCTTCTTGCGCGAGAAGCCGTTCGGCGCGACCGCTATGCAGCGCAGCGTCTGCGGCAGCGTCATCTTGCACGACGTGTGGAGGGACGTCTCGAGCACGACGCACGGCACGCCGCCGTGCGGCAGGATGCGCTCGGCCAGGCGCCTGTAGCCTAGCGCGACGCGGTCATCGTCGCCGAAGCCCAGGTGCACCAGCGCACGAAGCATGTTCGCGGTCAAGCAGATGATCTCGTAATAGGGCGTGCCGGAGGCCGTGAACCCCCCGTTGTCCAGCTGTGCATTGAGGACGTGTGTGGCCAGCCTCCGCACGCGCGGGTCTCGGCCATCGGCGTGCATCTCGGCCAGGAACATGAGCGTCCAGAACGCCCCGCGGTACTTGTTGTAGTTTCCACGGTACGCCTGGCCGGGCCCCCAGCGCAGACTCGCGGCGATGCAATCGTCCACGCGGTCGAGCATGCGCGCGACCGGCGGGTAGTCGTTGCACCTGCGTCGTAGGGTCATCATGCGCCGCGAACGCGTGGACTCGCCGAGAAGGCGCGCGCGCGTCAGCCATTGCACGCCGGGCGTGTCGTCCTCCAGCAGCCAATCGAGCACATCCATACCATCATTCCTACGTCCGGCTTGCCGACCGCCGGGGGCTGTCGAGAACACCCGGCTTGGGACACGCGCTGCAGCCCGATCCGGGCCCTCGTACGGTAAACGATCACGCAGGAGTATATGCCCATCCCGGAAGAACCACATCATCAGGGCGAAACGGCCGCCACGCTTGGCGCCGCGACGGC
>JBHHVO010000239.1:0-5416 GCA_046754365.1 Phycisphaerae bacterium
GACGTGGGACCGGATGATCGGGACGACGTGGGACCGGATGATCGGGACGACGTGGAGGCGGATGCGCCGGGCGGGGTGATCGGGGCTGACGACGCGGCGCGTCGGGCGCGCGTGCCGTGGCGGCGGTACGGGGGCGGGCCGGAGCGTACGCCGCCGGCGGCGCGTCGGGACACGGCGGAGGACGAAGGCGATACGGGCGACGGGTCCGACGACGACCCGGAGCCGTTGCTCGCGGGCGACGACCCGGAGCCGTTGCTCGCGGACGACGACCCGGAGCCGTTGCTTACGGACGGCGACCCGGAGCGGTTGCTTACGGATGACGACCCGGAGCCGTTGCTTACGGATGAGGAGCTGGATGCGCTGTTTCGCGACGACGTTTCGGCGATCGCTCCGGACGACGCACCGCGGGACGAGGAGGGCTGATGGTCTCACGCACCGATGTGATGTCTGACGACGCGGAGCGCGATCGCATGGTGGTCGTGGCGGCCGGCGGGGACGGCGCGGGTCTTGCGGCGACGCTCGGCGGGCTCTATCCGGACTGGTCGGTGACGGTGTGTGACACGTATCTATCCGGGATTGCCGCGGTGTGCGGGGCTCGCGTACGTGCGGTGCTGGCGTGCGTTGACGCGTCGGAGATGCGTGTGGACAGCGCGATCGCGGGGCTTCGCGAGGCGGCGGGTCCGGCGGCGAAACTCGTGTTGTGCTGTCGGCCCGACATGGAGCCGGCGGCGCGGGGTTTGATGCGGCGTGGCGCGGACGACTATGTGCTGTATCCGGTGGTTGGTGACGAGTTGGACGCGGCGCTCGGGTACCGGCGTGTCGCGCGGTGGCGGCGTGGCGGGCCGGCGCCGGCGGCGTCGATGAAGGAGTTGGGTCTGCTGGCGGGGACGCTGTCGGCGTTGGATTCGTCGCCGGGGGCGATCCCTGCGCGGCTGGCGGAGCTGGTGCGCGTGGCGCTTGGTGCGGCGGGTGCGGCGGTTGAGGTTGACGGGCGGCATACGTCGTCGGGTCGTGTGTTCTCGAAGCCGTTGCTGACGGCGCCGGTGACGCGTGGGGACCGGGTGGTGGGGCAGGTTTGCGTCGGTCCGCCGGCGGGCGATGCGTACACGGCCGGCGACGCGGAGAAGCTGACGCATTACGCGGCGGTGGCCGGGCATGTGCTGGCGGCGGCGGCGCAACAGCGGACGTGGCGTCGGCAGGCGGTTACGGACGAACTCAGCGGTCTGCCGAACCGTCGGTATCTCTACGCGTCGCTGAATCGGATTCTGCGTCGGGCGTCGGCGGAGCAGTTCGACGTGACGCTGCTGCTGTTCGACATCGACGATTTCAAACACTACAACGATCAATGGGGACACGACGCGGGTGACGTGATCATCCGTACGACGGCGGAGCTCTTCAAGCAGCAGTGCCGCGAGCATGACATCATCACGCGGTACGGCGGCGATGAGTTCGCGGTGGTGTTCTGGGATCCACAGGGCCCGCGCGTGGCCGGTTCGCGGCATCCGCAGTGTGCGCTGGATGTGCTGGAACGGTTCACGGCGGCGCTTCGGTCTCAGGCGGTGCCGGTGGCGGGACCGGCGGGTTCGGCCCGGTTGACGATCAGCGCCGGGCTGGCGACGTATCCGTGGCACGCATCGTCGCGGAGCGCGTTGATCGCCCGCGCCGACGACGCGCTCATGCAGGCGAAGCGGGCGGGCAAGAACCGGATCTTTCTCATCGGATCCGCGGGCGCGGGTGAGACGGGGTGACGTCGGGCCGGGTGGTGCGCCGGCCGGCGGTGTTGGGCAGTGTTCACACCGTTGCGGCACCGGCGTCGTGGGGCCTGGCCGGTGACATCGCCGTGGCACACGATTTTTGTAACCCGGTACGGGAGCGGAAGCAGAATCGGGCTTGTCGGGAAGCAACCGGTCGTTTGCGCTCGCGGTCGGGTTCGTTCCGGCTTATCACACGAGACGCGACGCAGGGGACGTGTCATGTGTGACGTACCCGCGTCGGGTGTGACGTGCCCGTGTCATGTCTGACGTGGCGGGGCGGGCAGGTCGGCGAGGCGGGTGAAGATTTGCTTCGCGCGCTGCCGGATCGCTTCGAGGTTCCGGCGGGCCATGTCTTGGGGGTCAAAGAGCGGCCGGACAAACCCGACACCAAACGCACCGGCGCGGAGCACGTCGAGGAAGTTGTCGATCGTGACGCCGGCCGTCGGGAACAGGCGGAGGTGCGGCAGCGGGCCGAGCACGGCGCGGACATGACCCGCGACGTCGCCGGGTGATGGGAAGACCTTGAGGATGTCGGCGCCGCTCCGGTCGGCTGTGAGCATCTCGGTCGGCGTGAACGTGCCGGGGATGCTGACGACGCCGAGGCGTGCGGCCTCGCGGATGACATCCGGGTCACATACGGGCGACACGAGAAACCGCGCGCCCGCGCGGGCGGCGTCCCGCGCGTGGTCCGGCGAGAGCACCGTCCCGGCGCCGACCAGCAGGTCGTCGCGCTGGGCGAATCGGGCGATCAAGTCGATCGCGGCGGGTGTTGTGAGCGTGAACTCGACGACGCGAAACCCGCCGTCCACCGCCGCCGTCATCGCGTCGGCCGCGAGCGTTGCGTCGTCGGTGCGGATGATCGCACTGACGCGACGTGCGCGGATGGTCGCGAGTGTGTCGGCCTTGTCAACGTCGGACATGTCGTGTCACCACCGTGTGGTCTCCGGCGTACCACGTACCGACCTGCCGCGTCTGGACGCGTGTTCGTGTGCGTTTGCTCGCCGGCGGCTACGTGACCGGCGCGGTTCGGATCGGAGCAGAACGCACGCCACGACGCGTGACCGCGCGGTCATGTGACGATACCGCCGCCGCGGCAGCGGTGCAATCGGCGCGTGCTCGCCGGCGCCGCCTTGGCGCGGCGTGTCGGATTTGGTATACGTACGGCATACAACGTTGGTCCGGCATGTCAGGCGCCTCGGGCGGCGCCGGAGCGGACGGCAGATCGTTGAGGAGCGGCTCCATGAAGCGATCATGGGGACAAGGTGCGTGGCCCGGCCATGGGTGCGCGGTGAACACGTCTTGTGTCGCGGTGCGTTGGGCGGATGGTGTTGGCGCGGGGTGGGACCGGCGGCGTGTCGCGTGCGGGTCGTGGGCGGTGGTTGCGCTCGCCGTTGTGGGGGTGTTGGCGGCGGGGGCGTTCGGCCAGGCGCCGTTTACCGAGGAGGCCCAGGCGCGCGGCATCTCGTTCGTGACGGCGCAGGCGCTCGGCGACGGGGCCGGCGTCGCGTTCGCGGATCTCGACGGGGACGGCGACGCGGACGTGGTGCTTGTCGGGAACGCGGACGGCGTGGTCGGCGTGTATGAGAACGACGGCGCGGGGTACTTCGTGGATCATTCGGGGTCGAGCGGGATCGGCCCGGCGGTGGACACGATGGGTGTCGTGGCGGGCGACTACGATCGGGACGGGGATCTGGATCTCTACATATCTCGTCGGCTCCAGCCGAATCTCTTGCTGCGGAACGAGGGCGGGTTCGTGTTCACCGACGTCTCGGCGGCGGCGGGTGTGGCGGATGCCGGCTGGAGCTCGGGGTGCGCGTGGGGCGACTTCGACAACGACGGCTGGCTTGACCTGTATGTCGCGAACATGGGTAGTGTCACGAACCCGGACGACCCGGACCGGCTGTTTCACAATCTCGGTGACGGGACGTTCGACGAGGTTTCCGTTTCGGTGGGTGTGGACCTGGGTGACGAACTGACGTACCAGGCGGTGTTTTTTGACTACGACCATGACGGCGACGCGGACGTGTACCTCGCGAACGACAAGGGTTTGGACTGTGCGTACGGGCGGCAGAACCACTTGTTCGAGAATGTCGGTGGGTTGTTCGTCGACGTCACGAAGCCGTCCGGGACCGAGGCGTGTGTGAACGCGATGTGTATCGCGGTGGGCGACTTCGACGGGAACACGCACCAGGACCTTTACGTCACGAACACGCCGGAGGGCAACGCGCTGATGCTGAATCAGGGCGGGGGCGTGTTCGAGCGCTTCGAGCACCAGGCCGGTGTCTCGTCGTACGCGGTCGGTTGGGGGTCGGTGTTCTTGGATTACGACAACGACGGGCATCTGGACCTCTACGTTTGCAACATGAATGCGCCGAACCGGTTGTACCGTCATGACGGTACGTTCCCGTGTGCGGATATGAGCAGCGTGCTCGGTGTTGACGTCGGCGGGTTGTCGTATGCGGTGGCGACGGCGGACATCGACGCCGACGGTGATCTGGATCTGCTGGTGCAGAACCACGACGAACCGATGCGTTTGTTCATCAACCACGAGGACGGAGAGCGGCGGTGGATCAAGTTCGACGTGGTCGGCGAGGGCCCCGCGCGGTTTGCGGTCGGTGCGATCGTCGACGTCCGGACGGGCGACGTGTGGCGGACGCGCGAGGTGATCGCCGGGAGCAACTACAAGAGTCAAAACGACATCGTGCAGCACTTCGGGCTTGGGGATGCGGCGATCGTCGACGCGGTCGAGGTGATGTGGCCGGGCGGCGCGACGCGGACGTTGTCGCAGCTTCCGGCGGACCACACGTGGCGGGTGTACCCGGTTGACAAGCTCGGGGACGCGGATCACGACGGGGATCGCGACGCGGGTGACTTCGCGGTGCTGGCCGGCTGCATGGCCGGTGTGGCGGTGGGGAGCTTGGAGCCGGGGTGTGAGGTGATGGACTTCGACGGGGGGTGTCAGGTCGATCTCGTCGATTTCGCCGCGTTTCAGAACGGGTTCACGGGCGAGTGATGCGGCGCGTGGCGTGTCGGTGCGGCGTGAGTTCGCGCGTGTGGTTCGGCGGGCCGTACGTACATGTCAAACTCGTGACCGGGGGGTGCCGATAACACACTGCCGGCTTTTGCGTGCGCGGACCAGCGGGGTTCTCGACGGGGGAACGCGGTCCGGGCGTCGTCACGCGGTCCGGTCGGTTCCGCGCGCGGCCCGTGTTGCCGGCGGAGCGTGTGCGCCGTTTGCGGCGAAGGCAAGACGGCGTGCGCAGAACCCACGATGACGATCGCGGTTCGGAAAGACCGCGGTTTGCGTCGGTGTTGGGGCGCACTTCAAGGAGTTTCCGTGTCATGACCAGCGACGAGTTGCGTCGTTCGCATGCGCCGCGGTTGATCCGTACGGCGCTGATGATCCTGGTGGCGGCCACATGCGTCCGCGTGTGGGTCGGTCCGACCGACGTGTTGCCGCCCGCTCGGGCACAGATCCCGGATAGTGGCCTGCAACGCAAGCTCTTGCTCGCCGAGGCGCGGCGGACGAACGCGCTGCTGGCGGGGATCGCCGATACGCTTACCGAGATCCGCGCGATGCTTGCGGAGGGTCGTGCCGGCGCGGATCGCAAGACCACGAAACCACATCAACCATTGTGACGCTCGCACCGGCGGGGGGGACG
>JBHHVO010000240.1:0-5412 GCA_046754365.1 Phycisphaerae bacterium
TCCAGTCCGGGAGTTTCAAGTTCAGCTCGACGCGCGCGGGGCGGTTGCCGACGGATGAGGACCTCCGGCGGACGATCACGCGCGGTCTCAAGGCGAGCGCGATGCCGGCGTGGGATCTCCTGCCGGCGCGGACGGTCGACGCGCTCATTGCGTACATCAAGACGTTCTCACCGAAATGGCGGGCGCGTCAGCCCGCCCCCGCGATCCCGCTCGTGGACGATCCCTACCGGCGACTCACGGACAAACAGGCGGCGATCGAGCGCGGCGAGGCGGTGTATCACGGGTATGCGACGTGCTGGACGTGCCACCCGGCGTACGTGGACCCGGACGCACTCAATGCGCACCTGCGGCGGTTCGGCGGGACGCCGCGCGAGCGCTTCCGCGAGCGCCTCCATGAATCGCTCGGGAAGCCGAACACCGAGGGGGAGGTCATCTTTCCGCCGGACTTCACACGCGACTTCGTGCGTTCCGGCGCCCCCGTCGAATACTTGTACCGGTCGATGGGTGCCGGGATCACGGGCACGGCGATGCCGACCTGGATCGACTCCATGTCGTTCACCGACGACGCGGGTACGCTCTTGGCGCAGCCGTCCGACGTTTGGGCCGTCGCGTACTACGTCCGGGACTTGATCGGCCGGCGTCCCGCGAAGTTGTCCGAGGGTGCGTTTGCGGTGCGCGATCGGCGTCAGACGATCTACCCCCCCGGGGCCGCACCGCCCGCGGCCGCGCTGCCGCCGTCGGCGACGGAGGAGGGGTTCATCCAAATGGACGAGGAATTCGTGGAAGATGAGGACGATTAGGTGACGGGACTTGACGATACGGCCGCTGCGGTGCGCGGATCAGCCGTACCGAGCACGCGCGAGCTCGTGAACGAGCGGATCGTACTGTGCTTCTTCGTCGCGTCGCTGGCGTACCTGCTTATTGCGATGCTGGCGGGGCTGCTGTTCTCGCTGCAGTTTCTGCATGCGTATCCGTTTACGGGCATGGCGTTGTTTTCGCCGGGGCGGTGGCGCATGGTGCATACGAACGGCGTGGCGTACGGCTTTATCGCGAACGCGTTTTTGGGTGCGTTGCACTGGGCGATTCCACGGTTGACGCTCCGGCGGGTGCTGAGCGTGAAGTTGTCGTGGTTTATCTTCGTCGCGTGGCAGGTGGTGGTGCTTTCGACCGTCGTGGGGCTCTTGACGGGGCACGCGCAGGCGGTGGAGTGGGGTGAGACACCGACGTTCGTGGACCCGCTGGCGCTGGCGGGGCTCGTGCTCGTAGCCGTCAACATGTTGGCGCCGATCCTGAAGTGGCGCGGGCCGATGTATGTGTCGATCTGGTACTTCATCGCGGCGTTCATCTGGACGGTCATGGTCTACGCGATGGGGAACTTTTTCCCTGAGTATTTCGTCGGCGGTGCGGCGTCGGGCGCGATCATCGGTCTGTTCATCCACGACCTCGTGGGTTTGTTCGTGACACCGATCGGCTGGGGATTGATGTACTACTTTGTACCGATCATCCTGAAGAAGCCGATCTGGAGCCATGGTCTTTCGCTCGTGGGTTTTTGGGGTCTGGCGTTCTTCTATCCGCTCAACGGCATTCACCATTTTCTCTACAGTCCGATTCCGATGTTCCTCCAGTACGGCGCGATCATCGCGACGATCGCGGTGGAGATCGTGGTGACGACGGTCATCATCAACTTTTTCGGGACGATTCGCGGGCGGGGGGATACGCTCCGGTCGATCCTGCCGATTCGCTGGTTCTACATCGGCATGGTGTTCTATTTCACGACGTGCTTGCAGTGTGCGTTCCAGGTGACGCTGACCTTTCAGAAGATCATCCATTTTACGGATTGGGTGGTAGGCCACTCGCACCTGGTGATGTTCGGCGTATTCGGGTTCTGGATTCTCGGGATGATGACCTACCTGATGCCGCGGTTGCTGGGGGCGTCGGGGTGGTATCGTCCGGCGTGGAACGAGTGGCATTTCTGGCTCACCGGGATCGGCATGCTGGTGATGTTCTTTGATCTCGTGATCGCCGGGTTGATTCAGGGTTTTCAATGGCGTGACCTGGCGCCGTGGGAGGATTCGATCATTGCATCGGTGCCGTTCTGGTTCGTCAGGATGCTGGCGGGCACGGCGATGATCGTGGGACAGGTGTTGTTTCTCTACAATGTCGTGATGACGGCGATTCACATGCGCGGGACGGCGCCGGCGCCCGATACGGGCGGCGCGGTGCCGGTGACAACGTAGCCCGCGCGCGCGGGCTCCGGTCGCTCGATGGATGGCCCGATCCGGCTGGGACGGCCGCTTGACGCGTGGCGCCGGTGATGGCGCTGATGACGGCGAACGATGTTTGAATCGAAATCAGGTATATTTCTCGTCGCCGGGCTCGGCTTTTTCGCGCTCGCGTTTCTCGTTATGGGGTTGCTGCCGTGGCTCATCTACCTGGACCAACCGGAGAAGACGCTTGATGACCTGTCACAGGAGGGCATCCTCCACGAGTTCGTCGACCTCCGCGAGCGATTCCCGGATCGGTTTCAGGCGTATTTCGGTGAGGTGAACCACGCGTCGTTTGCGGCCGCGCTCAAGCGGGGCCATGAGATTTACATCGGTGAGGCGTGCTGGCACTGCCACAGCCAGCAGGTCCGCCCGGTGTCGAATGAGGACCTTCGCTTCGGTCCCGTGTCCCATGCCCGGGAATACCAGAACGTGCTCCAACGACCGGTGCTGTTCGGGACGCGTCGGGTCGGTCCGGACCTGTTTCGCGAGGGCGCCCGCCGCAGCAACGACTGGCACATCGCGCACTTCTTCAAGCCGACGAACGTCGTGCCCGTATCGGTGATGCCGGAGTACCGTTGGTTCTTCGATGACGCCGGCTACCCGAACCGCGACGGTATGGCGATCATCACATACGTCCAGTGGCTCGGAAGTTGGCTCGCCGAGTATCCCTATTTCCGCGGCGAGGGTCCGGAGGGTCCGACGACGGACGATGCGGCATCGCCTACGGCGTCGTCGGCCGCCGCACCGGCGGTCGTGCCCGCGTCCGCCGCGGCACCGGCTGCCGCCGGAACACGGAGTACGTCATGAAGCGGCCCGGTCCAACCCGTTGGAAGCGCGTCGTCGTAGTCGTGGCGCTGGTGGGCATCATGGCGCCGGGGGGGTACGGCTTTGTCGAGAAGTTCATCCAGTTCGTCCGCACGCTCAACAGCGACGCGGGCGGTGGGTTTACGATCATTCCGATCACGAACTACCTTATTATCGCGATGGGTTTCCTGTGCCTGCTGGCGTGGGCCGTCGCGAACGGCATGTTCCGCGACGTCGAGGGCCCGAAGTATACGATGCTCGACCGCGAGGCGGAGATCGACCGCCGGGACGGGCGCCCGTGGAGCGACAAGCCATGACGAACCCACCGCATGAGTCCGCCCGGGACGATCAGAAATACCACACCTACGAAACGGCACACATCGTCTGGTACGTACGCGCGATGTGGATCGGCTTCTGGATCGCCGCGATCTGGTACATCATCAAGTTCGCGATTCCGTCGGCCAAGAGTTACTTCTAGCGGCGTTTCACCCCCGGCCGCATCGAACGCCGCGCCCGGCGTGTCGCGTCGTGCGCCGTGTGAATGGTGACCGTGCGCGGCGGTGCCATTCGGGGTCGCATGTCGCGCCCGCGATCGGGTATAATGGAATGGGCGCGCTGTCGACCTCCGGTGTGTCGGGAACGCAAAGCGGCGCTGAACCGATGACATGCCGCGGCTTGTTCGGGTTTCCGCCACGAGGGTTGGTGTTTCACGCTGTGGCGTCCGGGTGCCCCGGCGCGCGGTCGGTGGCCGTCGTGCCGCATCGCCGATGGAGCGCATGATCCATGCCCGACACGCGGAGCAGCCTGCTGAGTCGCGTCCGCGACTTCGACGACGACGCGGGCTGGAAGGAGTTCGACCGGCTGTACCGGCCGATGCTGGCGCGGTATGCGCAGCGCCGCGGGCTCGGCCCGGACGCGGCGGAGGAGATCGCCCAGCAGTGTCTCGAAGTCGTGGTTTCGCAAATCCGGGCGTTTCGCCGTCGCAGGAGTTTCCGCGGCTGGCTCCGGCGGATCGTCGACAACAAAGTCAAACAACACCTTGCGTCGCGCCGCGCGGGTGAGTTGGGGGGCGACGCGCTCGTGCGGGCGGTCGGTAGCGTACCGGACGCGGGCGAGCTCTGGGAACGGCAATGGAACCGTACACACCTTCTCTATTGCCTCGCGAGTCTTCGAAACGAGTTCGCCGCGCACACGCTCGCGGCGTTTGAGCTCTACGTCCTTGAGGAGCGGCCCGTCCGGGACATCGCGGAACGGCTTTCGCTCACGCCGAATCAGATCTACGTCGCGAAGAGCCGCGTCATGAAGCGCCTCTCGACGCGGTTCAGCGATCTCGTCGAAACACTCTACGGTGTGTCACGTTGATGACGGAGCAGCCCGCACGATGAATGACGGTGTATCACGATGAGCGGTTGTCCGGCACGCTCGGTGTTGCGCGCCTACGAGGGTGGGCGACTCGACGAAGCCGAGGCGGAGCCCGTCGAGCGGCACGTCGCGACGTGTCAGACGTGCCGCGCCGACATGGACCGCATCCGCGCCACACATCCCGAAGCCCGCGCACTCCGCACCGCGTACCTGGAGTCACAGTCGGGATCGACGGCGTTCGAGCCGGACGTGGTAGCGGGCCGACCGACGCCGGGTGCCGCCGGGCAGGGTGGAGACACCGCGCGTCGCGGAGGGAGCACACGCGGCGGACCCCGGACCGATGGCGGGGTGCCGCGCCCCGTCGACGATGCGGACTGGGTCGTGCCGGACTATGAGCGTGTGCTGCTGTGCGGCGAGGGGTCGTACGGGTCGGTGTGGGCGGTGCGCGATCGCGTCGGCGTGTACCGCGCGCTCAAGATCATCGACATGGCCCGCATGAGCAGCGCCAAGGTCGGATGTCGCGAGAGCACCGCGCTCGAGGCGTATTGCCGGAAGGTGAGCCGGCACCCGGCCCTCATCACCGTCTACCACGTCGGTATGATCGGCAACACGCTCTACTACACGATGGAGCTCGCGGACGACGAATCGACGCGCCTGCCCGCCCATGCGGAGTTCCCGAAATACTACCGGCCGCTCACGCTTGCGAGCGTTGTGACGCGCCGGCGCGTTGCCCCGGACGTGGCGGTGGACATCGCCCGCCGCCTCCTGCAGGGGCTGGCGCGGATGCACGACCTGGACCTCATCCACCGCGACATCAAGCCGGGGAACATCGTGTGGGTGAACCGGCGACCGAAGCTCGCGGACATCGGCATGGTGATCCCGCTGAGCGAGAGCGGTGCGACGATCGGGACGCCGCGGTACATGCCGCCCGATAAGGTGATGGACAGGACCGCCGATACCTACGCGATGGGCAAGGTGC
>JBHHVO010000241.1:0-5400 GCA_046754365.1 Phycisphaerae bacterium
GCTGCACGCCGAGGCGGCCGAGCAGGATGCGCTGAGCCTTGTCCGGTGTGGTGACACAGCGAATCCGCACGTCCCGACCTGTCGATGTCGGAAGTACCACGTCCGTAGACTTGATGCGGCTGAACTCCTCGATGACCGTGCGCGGGCCGTTGCCCAGGCCTGACCGCTCCATCCATTTTTCCAACGTCTTCCACATGGCGTAGGCCAGGAACGAGAACAGGATGTGCGCCTGTACCCGGCCTTCTTTGTGGTGCCAGATCGGGCGTAGGTGCAACTCGGATTTCTGCGTCCTGAATGCCGACTCCGCTTGGGTGAGTTGAATGTATGACTTCCAGAGTTCCTTCGCATTCCAATCCGTCAAGTTGGTCCGCAACACGTAGCATCCTTCGCTGAGGTGTGCCCACTCCCGCCACGCCTCCTTCTTCGTCCAGGTAACTTCGAGATATCCCTTGACGGCGTTGCGTTCGATTTCACGGACCGTGATCTCAAACAAGCCGGCGGCTCGCGAATTGCGCCCCAGCATCCGGCCGATTTGACGTTCGACCTGGCCGCGGTCAGGTTTCTTCTTGGCCCGTTGCAGCCGCGCAGCCAACCGCGTCAGATCATCCTCGATGCGTTTCTCGAACCGATCATGCATGGCCCGCTCTTTCTCTCTCCGGGCGCTGCTGCGGCAGACGATGAACGTCTCCTTCCCCTGCGGTCCCTGGCACAAGCGGACTTCGACGCCCGTCTCGACTTCCGTCCAGTCCTTCTCGAGCAACTCCTTCTCGAACGAACGCAACATCGATTTCGGCGTGCCTACGATGTACCGACCGCCTCGCTTTTCGATGAATTCGATGTTCTCCTCGCTGACCATGCCCCGGTCCAAGACCCAAATCCGATCCGCCCGGCCGTGACGCTGCTCCATGGTCTCGACGACCTCCTGAAGGGTCTTGCTATCGTGGCGGTTGCCTTCGAAGACGTCATACGCAACTGGCAGCCCTTGGCGCGTGACCACCAACCCAATACACACCTGCTTGCAGTCGCGGCGATGATCGCGGGAGTGGCCTCGGCGAGCCTGTGGGTTCCTCTTGGCTTCGCCTTCGAAGTACGTAGATGTCACGTCGTACAGAAGCAGTTCGTAGCCAGCGTCGAAGAGCGTGGTGAAACGCTCCTTGAGGTGGGTCTCGATCGCCTCCTTGTACGGAAGAATCACATCGTGCGTGCGATAGAGTCGCTGCGTATTGACCAAGTGGTTCGGGACGCCGAGCAAGTCATCCAACGCCGTGCGCAAACACCAAGTGTCGGCGATGTGCATTTCGCTGGACGGTTCACAGAACCGCGCGAGCGTCAGCAATGCTGCCATCACCGGCCAGGAGATGCGTGCTCGTCCTCGCTCGATCTTGTGATCCAGGAGCTTGTCCAGCTCCAGCATCTGCCAAAGCAGCAGCCCCAGGTAGATGTCCCCAAAATCGCGCGCCCGCTCGACACGAGCGCCCCGGACAAGAACTTCAACCTTCTCGGGCACAGGATCAGGCGATACCGGTGCCTCGAACAAGTCCAGTTGAGTCTGCCGCGGTCGCCTTACGACCCGTCCCACGTTGGCCCAAGCCGCTCGCTCGCCGGGTTCCAACTCCCCCAGATAAGAAACGACTTGGTGACGCGGACCACGCTGCGTGCGGACAGACTTGACCAACGCCCAGTACGTATGGCGCTTCCCGTTCTTGCGAATCGAAATCCGTTTCAGGAACACCTGCGACCTCCTGTCCACTCCAAGATCGCAAGTAACGCAGCCCCGTTCAAGGGGGTAGGTTTTGACTACACGCCATTTCAAGATTCCGAGCCTTCACCACCGCTCGCTACCGCAGATTCTGGGCTCAAAAAAACTGAAGATTCTCGACAACTGGCCAACTTGGGCTAGCACGACAACGCCACGTGTGCCTTGAACACGACGGAAACGACGTTGCCGGTGGTGAAAGGGCGGGTGCCGGCGCCCAGAATCGCCGAATGGCGTGGTAGTGCTCGTCCGGTGGCCGTTCAGACGCGGCGGAGGCGTTTGATCTCGCCTCGGCGGCGCTTGTCTTCCACGCGCTGTCGGCGTGCGCGGGCCGGTACCTTCGTCGCTCTGCGCGGCTTGGGACGCTCGAGCGCTTCCGCGAGGAGTTCATAGAAGCGCGCGACGGCGGCCCGGCGGTTGGCGTCCTGTGTGCGATGCCGCATCGACACTACGCGAAGCACGCCGGCGGCCGATACGCGCCCTGGCAGCTTCCTTGTGATCCGTCGTTTCTCGCGTGCGGTGAGCGTGTCACATGCGTCGAGCGTGAACCAGAGCGTCACGCGGGTGTTCGTCTTGTTGACGTTTTGCCCACCGGGACCGCTACTCCGCGAGAACGTGAACCGGAGTTGATCTTCCGGTATCAACGCACGGAGCGCGTCGGCCGTCGGCGTATCGAGAAGTCGGGCCATCGAGCTGTCTCGGGGATTGTCACTCGAGCACGACCGCGCGCGTGTCATGAGCGGGCCCCGGCTACCGTACCGGTATGGTCGTCGGCGCGGTCGGCGAAACCCGCACCACACGCCCGGAGACACGGCGCCGCGGGCGTCGGTTGCGTTCCGTCGATCGTGCGCGTCAACCGCGCCACGCACCCGCGCGGGTCGCCCGTGGTCGATACCCCGAGAACCCCGGTGCCTTGGGTACGGTCATCGCGTCGGGTCGGGACCCTCGTTTCGCCTCCACCGGGCCGGCCGGCGCCGCCGGTGCGGCGGCGGGCGATGCCGGGGCCAGCGCATGCCTGCCCTGCGTGGCACGATAGTACAACGGATAGAGCTGGATGAGCGCCGGCGCGATCTTGATCGCCCGGTCGAAGTCCTTGGCGGCCAGCGCGTTCATGCCGAGCCGGAGATAACATGTGCCGCGGATGGCGAGTGCGACGGTGTTGTTGGGTTCGAGTGCGATGACGCGGGATGTGTCGCTTACGGCGTCGGCATGGCGGGCGAGTTCGGCATACGCGCCGGCCCGGCCGAGCAGGGCCACCACGAGGTCGGGCGATCGCGCCAACGCGGCGTCAAACTCGCTCGCGGCGTCGTCCCACCGAGCCAGTTCCGCCAGCGCGAACCCGCGAAGCGCGTAGCCCCAAGCCTGCGATGCCGTACGCTCGGTCACGCGTGTGAAGTCCTCGAGACACGCGCGTCCGTCGCCCCGGAGCAGGCTGGCCATGCCGCGCCAGAGAAACGCCCCGACCGCATCCGGGCGCAGGTCGACCAGCGCCGCCGCGTCTTGGGCCAGATCGTCGTAGCGTCCCGTCTGACAACACAACGCGGCACGCAGCTCGTGCGCCGCAAACGAATCCGGGGCCGCCGCTACGCACCGATCCGCGAGCTCGGCCGCACGCTGCGGCTCGGACTTGCACACCCGGATCGCCTCGTCCAACAGCGACCGCGCGGCCGGATTCATCCCCGCGCGCCCGGTGTCGCCGCGTCCATCGACTGCGCCCGACGTACCCGCAGGTGCAGCCGTCCCCGGTCCGGCTGCGCCCGCCGCCACGTCGGGCCGGGCCGCCATCTCATAGAAGAACTCGCACGCAGCGCGCCGCGCGAGCCCCGCCGGCGACCCGTCCACGCCGAGCAAGCCCGCATCAGCGGACATGCGCTGCCCCGACGCCATCAACTCCGCGATGACCGGCGATGCCGCCTCGGCACCCGCTACGAGCGCGGCGACCCGCGGCAGCCGCCCGACCATCGCGCGTAGCTGATCCCGCTCCAGCTCCGCCTCATCCCGCAGCTTGTTGGCCGCCACGACGTTCTCTCGGTGTGTGCGGCTCTCGCTCTTGGTGACCAGCAACGCCCACGCGAGGAGCAAGGCCAGGACGGCCGCCGTCGCCGCCACCGAAGCGGCGGCGTGCCGATGCACGAACTTGCCCATCCGAACCACGACGTTCGTGCGCTTGGCCCGGATCGGACGGTGGCTCAAGAAACGCTCGAGGTCGTCGCGCATCGCCCCCGCGGTCCGGTAGCGGCGATGGCAATCGCGGTCCATCGCCTTGAGACAGATGGTCTCGAGATCGACCGGAATGCGCGGATTGCAGGCGCGGGGCGGCGTCGGTTCCTCGTGGGCAATACGGTTGATCACCTGCTCGCGCGTTTCGCCGGGGAACGGCGGGCGCAGCGTCAGCCACTCGAACATGGTGGCCCCGAGGGAGTAGATGTCCGTCCGGTGGTCGACGTCGCCGGGCGATCCCGTCACCTGTTCGACGGACATGTACAACGGGGACCCGATGAACTCCCCGGTCACGGTGACGCCGGGATTCGCCGCGACGCGCGCCAGACCGAAGTCGGACACGCGCATGCGCCCGTCATCACCGAGGATGAGATTGTGCGGTTTGATGTCGCGATGGATGATGCCGCGATCGTGCGCGTAGTCCAGCGCGTCCGCGATCGATGCGATGTGCCGGGCGACGGTCTCGAAGTGTTCCCGTCCGAGACCCGCGGTCGCCGATGTGTCCTGCGCGGCCCGGTCCGGGGCATGCCCGTCGGCGGCGCCGGGCTCAGCGGCTCCGCGGTCGGCGACATCCGGTCCGGGTGTGTCGTGTTCGGTTTCGTGACGCCCGGCGGCGTCACCGCCCGCGGTCGTGCTGGGCGCCGACGCGCCCGCCACATCCAGCGCGACCGTTTCGGCCGTCGCATCGACCGGTCCCGCGGAGCGATCGAGTGCAATCGTCTCGTCCGCACTCCCGGGCGGCGCGCCGCAGCCCGCGCCATCGCGCGCCGCGGCAATGATCGCGCCGAGGCTGCGGCCCGCGACGTACTCCATCGCGTAGTAGTAAACACCGTCCTGCTCGCCCTGCGCGAAGATCGGGACGATGTTGGTGTGGTGCAGCGTTGCCGCCGCCTGCGCCTCACGTTGGAACCGCGCGACGGCGACGGGCGACGTGCCGACATGGCTGCGGAGCACCTTGATCGCGACGACCCGGCCCAGCGACCGCTGCCACGCCTCATAGACGGTGCCCATGCCGCCGCGGCCGATCTCACGACGGAGCTCGAAATCACCGAGTACGCGCACCGGTAGCGTCTCGCCCACCGGTTTCGGCGGATCGCCCGGCACCGCCCTGTCGGCATCCTCGTGAGCCAGTGTATGCATCCCTCCACCGCGCCCCGCCACCGAGGCGTCGCGGATCGGCGCGCCCACGCACCCTCATCTCGTTTCGGCTGGGGCCTCGATCCCGATCGTGTATTCGACCGCGATCACATACTATTCACGCATCACGCGACCCCGCACGCGCCCGGACCGGCACGTTCCACCAAGTGGAGCCGGACCGAACACACGGTGTCATGCGCCCACCTCCTCGCGCCCTGACACGGTCGGGGATCAAACAACCGAGGCGACACTAATGATTAGACGCCGCCGGATCGCAAACTCGTCGT
>JBHHVO010000242.1:0-5391 GCA_046754365.1 Phycisphaerae bacterium
AACAGTAGGGATCGCGGGTTCGGTATTGGGGGCCGCGGGCTCAGTAGTAGAGAGTCAGGATCAAGTTCGGGTCGGCGTGCTTGCCTTCGAAGATGCCGATGGTCGAGGTTGCGAACTTGACGACGATGTCGTCGTGGGCGTCGATCCAGCGGTTGATGGCGTCGGTCATGAACTCGATCGCGCCCTCGTTGAGCTTGGCGTGGAAGATGCGGCAGCGTGTCGCGCCGTCGGCGGTGGGGTTGATCGGCCTGCGAAACCGGGATTCGTCCTCGTCATGCACGGCGGTTCCGATCGGCTTGATCGCCTGGTGGAACCCGCTGCCCGGCGCGTTGGCGGAGGCCTGGCTCGATACGGGGATCGCCGCTTCCTTCGGGACAGGGGACGCGCCGCCCGCGGCATCGTGTTCCCGGTCGTATTCCTCCGCGCAGTGCACACACAGGAGCCGACCGGCCTCGTAGCGGGCGATCCCGGTGTCGAGGTGTTCCGGGTAAACCGTGGCACCGCATTGCCCACACACACTCATATGCTCATTGGACATGTTGCGTCCTCCACGCAAGGTGCATCCCAAGTGTACCGACAAGGGACCCCGCGGGTCAACCGGGCGCAGCGCTTGCGTGCCGTGCGGGGCGTGCGTATCGATCGCGGCATGCGGTCCGGCCGGAGCGATGGTGAATCGCCGATGGCGCGGGCGCTGCGATCGAGGTCCCGGGTTTGGCGAGGCACCCCGGCCGGCGACGCGGATGCGCTACGGCTGTGTCGCCGCGATCGGGATCGGCGTGTGGGGGGGCGGCCGGACCAGGGGCTTCCGCCGCCGTGCTTTGTCACGCGTGCATTGGCGGGCGCCCCGACTCCCGATCGTGGGGGCGCGCCGGGAGGCAAGTGGCCTGTGCCGCGCAAGCACCGGTCGCTTGCGCTCGCGGCTCGGTTTGGGCGAATGCATCACTTCATCCGTGACCAACGACCAGGGCGATGCGCTCCGTTCGGGTGGCGACCCGGGTTGACGATCGCATGCCGGGCGACGGCGCAGCGGTACACGCTCGTTGTCAGGTCGGCGTGCCTTGTAGGATCGCGACGCCGTGTGACGTGCCGATCCGCGCGGCGCCGGCGTCGATCATGGCGATTGCGGTCGCGGCGTCTCGGATGCCACCGGCGGCCTTGACGCGGAGCGGCGATGCCACGCGATGCAACAACCGTACGTGCTCGACCGTCGCACCGCCTGCGGGATGAAACCCGGTGGAGGTCTTGACGAAGTCGGCTTCGCCCTCGGCCGCGCACCGACACCCGAGGATGATCTGGTCCGGCGTGAGCGCCGCGGTTTCGAGGATGACCTTGAGCACGCCGGGCGGCGATGCGCGGTGTACGACGTTGGCGACGGCCTGGATGTCGCTGCGTACGGCTGCGGTGTCACCGGCGAGCAACGCGCCGAGTCTGCAGACCATGTCGATCTCCGCCGCGCCGGCCTCCAAGGCACGCTTTGCTTCGTCCGCCTTGCCTTGTGACGTTGCGCCGCCGAGTGGAAACCCGGCGACGGAGATGACGACCGGGCGGGGTCCGGGGGTTGGACCGGCTCGGATGCGGTCGAGGGTCCGTACGGCGCGCTCGACGTAGACAGGGTGGACGCAGACACCGAAGAACGCGTGCTCGGCGGCTTGTTCGCAGAGCGCATCGATGTGCTCCGGGGTCGCGTCGGCGCGAAGCAAGGTATGGTCGATGCAACGCGCGAGGTCGGATGGGGTGTTGCCAGCAGCGTGCATGATGCGGTACCGGGTCCCGGGGCTCCCACGCGGCGGCGCCAGGGGGATGGTCCCCACCGTGCGTGCGGCACCGCGGTGTGGCCGGCGCGCAGCCGGTTTGCCGGTGGCGGCGCCGGTTTTTCAACGGCGTGCCGGGTGCGCGACTCAGGTGCGACGGGCCACCGCGCGCCTCGATCGGGTCACGCGCGTGTGGCCGGGGGTGGTCAGCGCGCCGGCGACTTGCTCCTCGAGTTCGTCGATGATCACGCCGAGACTCTGCTCCTTTTGTCCGTGGGGTGTGACCCACCGCGCGGCGTCACCGGCCTGGAGCCGGTTCGCGATGCGGCGTGCCGCGAGGATGACGGTGGAGTGATTCTTATTTCCCATGAAGCGGCCGATCTCCGGGAAGCTCATATCCGTATGCTTCCTCGCGAGATACATCGCGATCCCGCGTGCGAGCGCTATCGTCCTTGTCTTTCGCGACGTATGGAGATCGGCCGGTGCGAGTCCGAAGTAGATGGCGACGATGGTTTCGATGTCCGAGAGCATGACCACCGGGGCGGTCTGTCGGATGAGATCGCGGAGGGCGCGGTCGGCGAGCGCGCGTGAGATGGGCTCGCGACTGACCTGGGCGAGGGCGACGACCTTGAGGAGCGCGCCTTCGAGCTCGCGGATGTTGGCGCGGAAGCTTTCGGCGATGCGGTTGATGACGGCGTCGGCGATGTCGACCTTGAGGTGTGCGGCGAGCTGTCTCAACACGGTGTTGCGTACGGCGAGATCGGGCGCGTCGATGCGCACGACCATGCCCGCGAGGAAACGGTTGACGAGGCGGTCGGAGAAGTGGCCGATCATCTTGGGCGGTGCGTCGGAGGCGAGCACGACGTGCTTGCCGGACGCACCGATGGCCTCGAACGTGTGGAGGAACTCCTCTTGTGTGGCACGTTTGTTGGCGAAGAAATGGACGTCGTCGACGACGAGCACATCGAGGTTGCGGTAGCGGGCGCGGAACGCGTCGGGCTCGCGTGCTTTGATCGCGTAGACGTAGTCGTTGGTGAACTCCTCGCCGGTCACGTATCGCCAGTGGAGCTCCCCGTGGGCGTCCTTGATGCCGTTACAAATCGCCTGGAGGAGATGGGTCTTGCCGAGGCCGCATCCGCCGTGGACGAAGAGGGAGCGGCCCTGCTGCCCCGGGTGGTCGATGACGCTCTGGGCCGCCGCGTGGGCGAGCCGGTTGCTCGGTCCGACGACGAACGTGTCCATCCGCCCGCGGAGGCGCGGGGCCGGTGGCGGTGTTGCGCCGTTTCGGCGTTTCTGGCGTGCGACGCGTTCGGGGTTGTTGGCGACGTAATCGACCTGGCGGTCGGGCTGCTTCTTGCCGAGGGTCTTGGCGAGCGTCGGGTCGATGGCAAAGCTGAGTGTGTAGTCGGTGCCGGTGACCTCTCGGGCGGCCTGCCCGATGGTTTCGGCGAAGTGGCGCTCAATCCAATCGCCGACGAAATGGTTCGGCGCGCTGACGCGTAGGTAGTGTTCGGTGAAGGTAAACTGCGTGGCGTTTTTGAACCAAACGCTGTAGCGTTGTGGTCCGACTTTTTCCGCGATTCTCGCTTCCAGCAATGATGACGGATCGGCAGTGCGCGTAATCACCCTTGCCTCCCTTGCAGAGGGCCTCGATTCACCTGGAGGACAATACGGCTGAGCTCAGAGAGGTACCCGCCACGCAACCATCCGCGCCACCGTCAGCGTACCACGCCAAGTCACATCACGGCGCCCGAACGGTCGAACGCAGGTCGCTTCAACCGTGGTCGGAGCATACCGCGCGGTGGTGGTTGCGTCAACCAGAAAGCGGCGCCCACAGCGTCGGATCGCACAGGGTGTTCCCGTTGACAAGGGGTTAGCGTAGGAAAGTTTTTTTTACGCACGAACACGTGCGTGGTGGCGTGTGAAGCTGTGGAGAACGCGACGGCGGCGGCGTGGATCGCGCAACCTTATGGGGGCGACGGACTTGCGATCCACGCATCGCGACGGCCCGTCTGCGCGAATCCCCACCGCGCATAGAGCGCGCGCGCGGGCGTGTTGCCGCGGTCCACAGCTAGTGACAGACGCTTGGCACTTTCCTGTCGGGCCAGCAGCGCCGCGCGCGCAAGCAATGCATCGCCAACCCCAGTTCCCCTCGCAGGTTGCGCGACGCCCATGTACACGATCTCGAGTGCATGCATGGTCGGAATCCGGGTGAGCAAGAGCACGCCGCACGGGGCCCCGTTGCGGAGCGCAACCCACCACAGGTCGGGATCGTGCTCGCCGACCGCTCGGTGCCCGGCGAGTACCGCCGGCGTCGCGCGCAGCCCCTTAAGCCCCGGACAATCAAGACTTTGCACATAGCTCTGCTCGAGCGCCGCGCAAAACAGGGATTCGCGATCCGACGAGAACGGCAGCCACGTCAGGCCTGCGGCGCCCGCGTGCTGCGGCACCGGGCGATCGGTCCGGCGTTCGAGGTAGAGCAGCCTCGTGAGAAACCGGAAGCCGGCGCGCTGCAGGATCGGCGCGTTTGCGCTCGCTTCCGGGACAAACAGGACCTCGAGGAGCGACAGGCCGGTCGCCCACGCCCGCTCGCAGAGCGCGGTCAGGGTCACCTCGATCCCTTGCCGCGCGGCGGACCCGGCGCCATCGAGCGACGTGAACACGAGCCCCGCGCCGCCCGGCGACGCGAGCGCGACGCTGGCGCTTACCAACCGGTCGCGGCGGTATGCACCGAACAGCAAATCGATCGATGTGTCGGTGCGTCTCACGTGCGTGAGGAGATGGGCGACCGGTGGTGTGGGTCGTGGGCGGCTGCCGCCGTGGGCGTAGCGGCCGGCGTCGCCGTGGAAGATGAGGTTGAGCGCGCGGATGCGGTCCGGGTGGTCGGGGTCCAAACGGAGTACATCGAGTTGGCCGCGTTCGCCGCGCATCGGACTACTCTTGCCGTCGGGCGCCGACAGCTCAATTGAGTCGCCGCAGACTGCAGTGCCCGGTGAGTGTAGCCCCGCGTGATGGGTGGGGCAAAAAACGAATGGCGCGATCGGACGCCCCGGGCGGGTTCGCGCCTTGGCCGACGACCTGGCCGGGCCGGGTATGCGTGGCGGCCCGTCGCGTGGGACGCCGTCGCCGGGGGGCGGGCACGGCAGGCTGGCGGACGTCTCGGCATCGCGTTATGTTGTGTCGCCCGGTGCCGCCGCGGCATCGTGGGCTCGTGGGTCCGGTCCCTACGTGTGGAGGCGTCGTTGCGCGGTCCGCCTGGGATGCGTGTTGAGGCATCCATTCGATGAACGACGATCTGTACGACGTGGCGATCGTGGGTGCGGGCCCGGCCGGGGCGACGGCGGCGGCGCTGCTGGCGCAGTCGGGGCATCGGACGCTGCTTGTGGACCGGGCGTCGGGGTCCCGGGGGGGGGCGTCGGCGGGGTGGTTGAATGCACGGGCGGCGCCGCTGCTGGCGCGGATGGGGGTGCCGGTTGCGCCGCTGCTGGATTGTGCGTTCAAGGACGTCACATTCTTCAACGCGGATTTCAGCAAGACGGCGAAGCCGAGCTTTGACGCGGTCCCCGGGTATCTCATTGACCGCCCGCGATTCAAGGATGCGTTGGTGGCTACCGCGGTCGCGTGTGGTGCGACGCTGCTG
>JBHHVO010000243.1:0-5360 GCA_046754365.1 Phycisphaerae bacterium
CGACGAGGCGAAGGCGTCACGCCGCGGCGGCCATGGGCACCATTGTAGCGCCACATGGAGCGGGCCGTCAAACTCGTCGATCGATGCTTGACGGTTCGGGGCGGGGTTGTTCTGCTATCGGTGTCATGTGTCGCGGTGCTTGTGTGCGGTGGCCGGCGACCGGTGGTGCGGTGCAGGCACTTCTCGACGGACCGGCGACACGAGTCGGTCGGCGCCGGTATGGTGTCGGTCGGCGTGTGTTGGATCAGGTCACGGCGCAGGAGGTGAGAGTTCGATGACGCGTGGACGCAACGTGCTCAGGTGGGTGATGGCGCTCGTGCTGGCGGAGATTTCGCTGGGGTGCGCGACGGAGACGGCGTATGTGCGGTTCAGCTATGTGGTGGAGCCGACGCAGGGGCTGCCGCAGGGCATGAAGACGATCGCGGTCGAGCCCGCGAAGGTCGGTCCGACGACGGACGCGAAGTGGTCCGACCTTTGCGCGACGCTGTTGCAGAGTCTCGTGAACGAATCCCGGACCGAGTTCGGGACCGACATCGCGGTGTCGGATCGGCGGGACACGCAGGTGACGTTTGACGAGGCCGATCTCGCGGCGGCGGGCATGTCGACCGATTCGGGCGGGGGCGGCGGGCGGTTGCTCGCCGCACAGGGCAAGATTGTGAGCAACGTCAACGTCAAGGTCGAGACCGAGGTCGGCCACGAGCGCACGATCACCGGCATCGACATCTCGGCGCTGCGAGGCCACTACGTGCGCGGTGGCCGGGCCGCGATTCAGACGGGCGAGGTCGAGACCGTGTCGCGGCACATGACGGTGCAGACGGATTTCCGGCTCATCGACACGGCGAACAATAAGGCGTGGGATCAGATGTCGGCGACGCACCGGTCATCGGAGGCGACGCATGCGAGTCCGTTTTTCGGATCGAGCCGGACGGCGGCGGTGCTCACCCGGGAGGATGCGATCATCGGTACGCTGGTCGAGCGGGCGGCGCGCGAGTTCATCAGCCGGCTCATGCCGTGTCGCATCACGGTGGACACGGACATCAAGTCGAGCACGAACGCGCGGTGCATGGAGGGCGTTCGGATGCTCCGCGCGGAGGCGTATGATGACGCGCTGTCGCTGTTCAAGGCGGCGCTCGCGGAGGACGGTGGGGACCACCGGGCGGCGTATGGCGCCGGGCTCGCGAGCGAGGCCGTGGGCCGCGTCGACGAGGCGCTGGCGTTTTACCGGCGGGCGTGCGCCGGTTCACTCAACCGCGAGTACATGGCGGCGCGCGATCGTGCGAAGGCGTATGCGGGCCGGGTGCGGCGGTGACAGGGTGTGGCAGTAGCGTGGTGGGGAGAGCTGTAAGCCGTAAGCCGTAAGCCATAGGCCATAAGCCGTAAGCCGTAGACCGGGTCCCGATGGCTTCAGCCGTGGGGGATGCGAACTGCAGGCGCGATTCGCGTCCCCCAATGGTAAGAGCGTGTGAAAAGGGAGGGCGAGGCTCCCGCCGAGCCGTATACGGTGTCGGAACCGAGGCTTAGGTCGGAACCGAGGGTCAGGTTGGAACCGGGGCTCAGCAGGAGCTTCGCCCTCCCGGTCAGCGGGAGCTTCGCCCTCGCGGTCAGCGGGAGCTTCGCCCTCGCGGTCAGCGGGAGCTTCGCTTTCCGAGTTCGGATGCGTGCGCGGCTTTTCACGCACGTTCTGAAGAGACGGGGCACCCCGTGGAGCGTGCGGTTTTTCAACGGCGTGCTAACGGTTCGGTCGCGGTGGTGTCCTAACAGCGTGCTTGGGTTTGCGTGATGGTCCGGTACGTACCGGGCTTGGGCGTGCTCGTCGCCGGTTGGGTCGACGGGGTTTGTTGGCCGGTGGTGGGCGGCGTGTCTCTGGAGTGGGTTTCATGATGCACGGGTGCTTCAGGCTTGTGGCGGCGGTGACGGTCGCGGTGGTCTTGCGGTCCGCGGGTTTGACGCAGGGGCAGACGCCGGCTGTCGTGGACGCTTCGGCGGCGGCGCAGAACAAGCTGCTGGCGCGGCGGGCGGCGGAGGCGGATTGCTATCGGCAGTTGGCCGAGACGGTGTACGGTCTTCGGCTCACGTCCGACACGTTCGTTCGGGACTTCGTGGCCGAGAGCGACGAGATCCGTACGCGTGTCGATGCGTTGGTCCGCGGCGTGAAGCTCGGGCCACCGCGGTACTATGAGGACGGCACGTGCGAGGTCGACGCCGAGGTGGCGGTAAGCAAGGTCGTTACGTACCTGAAGCAGGTGCACGCGGAGCATTACCACGGCCGGTCCATAACGACGACCGACATCGAGCAGATCAAGAAGCGCGTGAAGCGCGACGTCCTCCGTGTGACGGGCGCCGGCGCGCCGCGGGCGGATCTGCCGCCGGATCTGCCCGGCGGTGTGGAGGCCGTGATTACGCCGCTTCCGGGCGCCTACCGCGCCCCGGCTCGGTCGATGCCTGCGATCTGGCGGACGGTGCCGCCGCAGGCGCGGCTTATGGCCAAGCGCGCGGCGCGGATCGACGCGATGCGCAAGCTCCTCGAGCGGATCAAGGGCGTGCGCATCACGGCCGATACGCTCGTGCGCGACTTCGTGGCCGAGTCGGACGCGATCGCCGCGCACGCCGACGACATCGTCGTCGGGGCGGCCCAGGTGCGGGAATACCTGCACGCGGACGAGCTCATCGCCGAGGTTACGATGGCCGTGCCGGTGGAGAAGGTCGTAAGGACGGTGCGCGAGCTGCACGCGGAGCACTATCGCGGCCGGACGGTCACGACGACCGACATCGTGAACATCAAGAAGCGCATTCATCGCGACGTATTCGAGGCGACGGGGTCGGGTGTTCCGCCTCGGCGATACCTGGAGCAGGCGATCGACGCGGGGTACGCCGCGCCGGACTGGATCGGCCGGCAGTTCAGCGCGACGGGTGAGGCGACGGACGAGCATTTCGACACGGCGCAAGGGAAGCTACGCGCGAAGCGGGCGGCCCGGCTGGACGCGATGCGGAAGCTCGCCGAGCAGATCGAGGGCGTTCGGATCGATACCGACACGACGGTTCGCGATTTCCTCACGCTCTACGACGACATCGCGTCGCAGGTGGATGCCGTCTTGGCCGAAGCGGTCGCGACGGCGGCGACATATGCCGATGACGTTGCGCGGGTGACTGTGAGCGTAGCGGGCGCGGACCTCTGGGGCGTGATCCACCATCACATGCGGATCGTGGAACGGCGTGGGCCGAGATGATCGGCCGGCGTGGCCGGGATGATTCGCTGCGGGATCCGGCATGCCTGCGCGGAGTTCGTTCGGCGCGCGGGGACAGATCTGCGTGGGTTTGGGGTATGCCGCCGGGGCGGGATCTCCCCGTCCGGGGCAATCCATAGGAGTGTATTGGCCATGAAGCACATCATCTCACGGTTCGGGCTGGTGGTCGTGGGGCTCATGCTGCTCGGTTTGCCTGCCGGGTGTGTTACGACATCGCGCACGTCGATCGAGATTCGCGACGAGCGTCTCATGCCGTTGTCCAGAGACGTGCCCGACGATGCCGGGGAGATCGTGTCGGAAGAATCGACCGAGTATGAGATGGTAGCGCCCGGGGAGATGATCGTCGAGCCGTAGCGGCCGGTTGAAAAACGTGTCGCGCGGGCGTTACGCCCGTGTCATTACCGGCAAGACGCCGGCGCCACACGCGCCGGTCCTACACGCACGGTTCGGACGTGTTCCCCGCGCTGGCGGGCATACCCGCACGGTGCGCCACCTTTCGCGCAGCGAAGGGTGGGGGACGAACTCATCCCGCAAAGCACAATCCCTAATCCGGCGGCGTCATCGCGCGTTGGAACCCCGCGAAGTCGAAAACGTCCACCGCGCCGTCAAGGTTGAAGTCGAACACCTCACACCCGGCCGCGTACGGCGGCAGCGCGCCCGTCGCCGGCCCGGTAAAGCACATCCCCCAGAACGCAAAGTCGGCCAAATCCACGCTCTGGTCGCACGTGTAATCCCCGATCCCGAACTCGTACGGCCCCATGTCCACGGCGCTGCACAGCACCCGCGCGTGGCCGTCGAGGTCGGTCTCGCCGGGGACGGGGACGAAGTTGGGATCCCCCCGGTTGATACTCGGCGAACCTTCCAGCAGCCGCAGGTCCCCCAGGTCGTCGTCATCCGTCCCCCAAACCCCATCCGCCCCGGCATCCGGCATCCGCCCGAACAACGGATCCGCATCGATATTCCCCACCCCCGGCCAGCCGCCCTGAATGTTGCTGTAGGTGACCGAGATGTTCGATTCGACCACTTGCTCCAAATAAATCGCATCTCCGGCGTTTGTTGCTGTATTGCCCCAGAGAATGGAGCTCGTCACAATAGGGGCGGACGATGGGAAGTTGAGGGCATAGATGCCGCCGCCATGCGCGCCTTCGTTCAACGCCACGACGTTGTTCTTGACCACCGCGCGGTCATAGCGCAAGTAAAGGCCTCCGCCCTGGCCGTTCGTCGTGTTGAACGCGATGACGTTGTTGCGTATGATAGGGAACGTGAGGAACAACGCATAATTGGTCCACGAACTGACGCCGCCACCACCGGCGAGCGATGTGCTGGAGTGGTTGCCGATGATGATGTTGTGTTCAAGGGTCGGCATCGTGCCCGCACCAAGGTAGATGCCCCCACCCGATGCCACGGCCGTGTTGTTGATAATCGTGTTCCCGCATATTGTGGGACTACCCGAAATACGAACAACGATCGCTCCACCGGCGTCCGCACTGTTCTGGATCATTGTGTTGTATAGAATCTTCACGGATGATTGACTGGCGCCGACGGCGCCCCCTAGCCCGGTCAAGCTTGTGGGGTTGTGCGTGGAATTGAAACGAAACAGATTCTTTGAGATGGTCGGCGAGCATGTGTCAATCCAAAGGGCGCCCCCATGCGCCTCCGGGAACGGGCCGCTGCCGTGCGCGTGCTCCACGATGCAATGGCTCAAGACTGTTTCGTCGCTCGCCGACATCATGCGAAGCCCGCGCCAACCCGTCTGCGTGTCGTCGGCCGTCATGAGTATCGGGCTGCTCGTCGTCCCGACGGCGAGAAGCGTCGCGTGGTCTACCGTGATCCGGTAATGCCCCATGGCCCGCACGACGACGCCGGGCTCAATGATGAGCGTTGCTTGCGGTGGTACGGTGACGTTCCCAACGAGTAGATACGGGCTGTGGGAAAGCGTCCAGGTGCCGGACTGGATGCCGGACACCTCTGTTGCGCCGGCGGAACGAGCGCCCAAGAGAAGGATGCTCAACAGCATCCCAACCGCCCAGTGCTTAGTGTGTACTGGATTCATAGGATGAAGCGTGGGTGCCCCATCCTTCGCGCAGCGAAGGGTGGGGGACGGACAGAGACGCC
>JBHHVO010000244.1:0-5299 GCA_046754365.1 Phycisphaerae bacterium
CAGAAGTCCGGCCGGGTGGCATGGGCAAGCGATAGCTTGCCCGTGCCTGCAGAAGCCCGAGCCGCACGGGCAAACGAGTTCGCCCATGCCACCCGTCGTCCGATAGCGCGCTACGGCGTCGGCGGCGTCAGTGCGCGTGGCCGGTCGATGTACATTTTCAGCACGACCATCGTACGCTCAACGCCACGCTTCTCGATACGCACGTCGCCGCGAATCGGGTCACCCTCGCGCACGTCTTCCAGCGTCGCCACGACGCCGTTGATGAGGATCTCCGTCTCCGGTGTGATCTCCGCCGCGCCGACGACCTCCTCGCCGCGTTTCTCGCTGTAGTATGTCGCCGTGATGCGATGTTGCCGCACATCGATCTTTTCCGCCCTGCCCTCGAGCGCGATGATCTGCGGCGCATCCGCCTTCTGACGGCACGCGGAGCCCGCGCACGACACCAACGCGAGTACGACGGCGCCTGCACGTACCTGGTGGACCGTGGTCATGGTTGCGCTCCTTCGTAACACGGCGATCGGCGCCGGTTCGTACGCACGCGTGAGCGCGGTACGTCCGGACCCATCTCCGACGCCCGCGAAGCGGCTGCGAACGCCGCGACACGGCCCCAGCGTGCTCGCCCCGCCATCCATGCCCCCGAGGCTCGAACGACCCCCGCGTCGTACGCCTCCCTGAGTTCATATACCGGTCCATGCACGGCATGTCCACAACACCCCACCGCGAACCCGGGGTGCGTGCCACGCGAGACCATCGGGTCGTGCGTCACCGGCACGTGGCGACGGCTGGGTGGCACGGGCAAGCGATAAGCTTGCCCATGCCTGCTCGCACCCCACGCCGGGTTTCGCGAACCCACCGGCAAACCTGACGCAGACCCGGCCGGTGCCGCCGTCCGCTTTTTTTGCCGAACCGGCCGCGTGCACGGGTATAATTCACGCGGTAGGACGCCATGATTGACACTTCCACGAACCACAACGCCGCAGCGCCGTCGGTGCGCGGTGGGTCATTCCCGTTTCAATGTCCGTGCTGCCGCGGCTGGATCGCGGGCGCACCGGAGACGGCGGGCCACCTCGTCCGGTGCGGCTTGTGCGCAACCGACGTCGTCGTGCCGCGGCTTAGCGCCGTCTCCGGCGGGTGCAAGCCGCGACACCACGTCGTCGGGAGGTTGTACACGTGCGCGTGCCCGAACTGCGGCGCGGCGCAATCCATCGGCAGCGACGGCGCGGACCGATTGCACCGCTGCCTCGCCTGCGGGGCGCGGTTTCTGCCCGCGACACCCCCGTGGCAGCGGTGGGTCCGCCCGGTGGGGCGCTGCATGTCGGCGGATGGATGGCGCCGGTCCTGGCATGTGCTCATGACGGGCCGGCGCCCGGAGCGGGCCAGCGCATTCGCGGCGCGCTTCGCTCAGGCCGGCGGTTCCGTGGATGCGTGTCCGGAGACCGTCCGCGATCGGTTTGGCCGGCCGTATGAGTACTATTGCGGCGCCTGCGCGCGGCTCCTGTTGGCGACGAGCTGCCTGATCGCCGGGGAGATGGTGTGCCCATGCGGTGCGGTGCAGATTGTCCCTGCGCCGCGTCGGGTTCGGCCGGCGCGGCTCATTCTCGACGCGCGAACCTACCGGGCACGGTATCCGGACCCCGTCCGGGCCCACTGGTGCGTGGACGTGATCTGCGCCGCCTGCCGGGCACGCTATACGTTTCCGGAGGCATTGGCGGGACGAACGGTGCAATGCGCGCATTGCGCGTCCGTGTTCAACGTCCCATCGCCCGGCGACGCGGTGTCGCCGCCGCTTCGCCGTGTGGTCCGGCTGTATTGCCCACGATGCGGCGGCAAGATCGACGCCGACGCCGGCGCGCTCGGGGATCCGGCCCTGTGCCCGCACTGCATCGACGCGTTCGTCATCCGGGGCCCGACCGAGTCCGCCGCGACCGCGGGGTGATCGCGGGTGACGTGGCGGCGCCGGGCATGGGTGGCGCAGGCGACGCGGCCACGTCGGCGCGGTTCCGCGGCGGCGACGACACGATCCCACCGGCGCTGTCACAACCCGTCACACGGGGATCACGGGGACCCCGCGCAGAACTTTTTTTGTCGCGAGAAAAAGTTTTTCACCGTTTTCTTCAGGCCGGTGTAGGACCCGCGCGCGCGATGCCATGACGCGACGGTGGCACTCGATCGGTACGCGGTCATCCCCAAAAACATGCGAAAGAACCCGCATTTTTCGCACTTTCCAGGCGGACGACCGACCGCGCACCGTCGCGTGGTGCATGCCCCGCCACCAAGTGACCGACGGGTTTCTCGCACGCGATCAAGACCGATATTCCGTCCGCTTACTACATCAGTATCTCAAGGGGACGCGCCGACGTTCCGATGTTGCGCAGCATGCGGCCTGTGGCGCTGCAATGAGTGCACCGGACGGGTGCGGAACGTTCTGGACACGGTGTTTGGAGACAACAATATGCGTACGACAACGAAGGGTCGAAGCGGTTCGACCACACGATCCGGTTGGGGGTCGCAGGGCTTCTCGAGCTACGGCACGACGAAGCGAACGGGCAGGACGAGGGGCGCCACCACGGCGACCGGCTATGGCGCGATGAGCAGCACATGCGCGCAGAAAATCCAATCGTGGAAGAACATCCTGAATCAGACGCGGGGACCCGCTTCCTGCAAGCGGCCCACGCCCGCCCAGCTCAATACCTTCGCGAACTGGGTCAACAAGGGCGCCGTCGTCCAGACCGTCACCGCCGCGAAGGTCAACAAGTGGGCCATGGCGAAGAACAAGACCTTCACCAAGACGAGCCCCGCGTCCTGCAAAAACGTGCTCGCGGCCAAGTTCGGCAAAAACGCCATCAAGGCCGTCTGCCTCAGCAAGACCGGCTCCTTCATCGTCGCGACCGCGCCGACGGTCAAGGGCAAGCCGTTCCAGTTCCCGAAGTAGCACGGATCGGCGGCTACCCCGATCGGGCGGACACGAACCGCTCGACATGACAAAACGCATCAGCACGGTCAGGGGCCGTCCCACCAAACACGTGGGGCGGCCTCGCCGCATTTCCACGCCTATACATCGCACCGGCTGCACCCGCCGCGGCTCGGCCGAGCACACCCGCCCGGCCCCCGTCCACGCACCCGCCCGACACGGCGAGCATCAACCCTTGATCACGCCCACAGGTCGAAGACGCGCGACCTTGCTGCTGATGCCCGCGCGGTGAAGCACGTCGACGACCTGCGTAACGTCCTTGTACGCGTCCGGCTGCTCCTCTTCCAGGCCCGTCCGCCCACGGGCACGCGCGATCACGCCGCGGGCGAGAAGTTCACGCTTGATCGAGCGGCCCTTGCTCGCGCGGATCGCGGCCCCGCGCGACATCCGGCGACCCGCCCCATGGCACGAACTCCCGAACGTGTGCGCCATCGACCCCGGGCGACCGACGAGCACGTAGCTCGCACGCCCCATGTCGCCGGGCACGAGCACCGGTTGCCCGATCGGCTTGTACCGCTCGGGTAGCTCCGGGTGGTCCGGCGGGAACGCGCGCGTCGCCCCCTTGCGGTGGACACACAGCGTCTGCGCCACGCCGTCCACGTCGTACGCCTCCATCTTCGCGATGTTGTGCGCAACGTCGTACACGAGCGACATGCCAAGCCGTTCCGCCGGCGCGTCGAAGACATCCGCGAATGCGCCACGGGCAAGGTGCGTCATGATCTGTCGGTTGCACCACGCATAGTTCGCGGCCGACCGCATCGCGCCGAGGTACTTAACGCCCTCGGGTGAATCCACCGGCGCGCACGCGAGCTGCGCGTCGGGCAGGTCGATCCCGTATTGGGCCGGCACGTTCCGCAGATCTTTCAGCGCGTCCTCGCACACCTGGTATCCCAGACCTCGTGAGCCGGAGTGAATCATGACGGTGATGCAGCCGGGCTCGAGCCCCATCACCGACGCCGCACGTGCGTCGTCGACGTGCTCGACCACCTGCACCTCGAGGAAGTGATTGCCGCTGCCGAGCGTACCGCATTGCCCGGCGCCCCGCTCGTACGCTCGATCGGACACGACGTCCGGTGCGGCGCCTTCGATGCAGCCGCGGGCCTCGGTGGCGTCGATGTCCGAGTCCCACCCGAAACCCCGTTCGACGACAAACCGCGACCCCCGCGCCATCAGCCGCCGCAAGTCAGCCCGGTTGAACTTGACGCGCCCCCCACGTCCGACCCCGCACGGAACCGTCTGGAACAACCGCTCCACAAGACGCTCCATCCGCGGCGCCGCCCGCTTGTACGGGATGTTCGTCCGGATCAGCCGGACGCCGCAATTGATGTCATAGCCCACACCACCCGGACTGATGACACCGCCATGCCTCGGATCCGTAGCCGCCACGCCGCCGATGCAAAACCCGTACCCCCAGTGGATGTCCGGCATCGCCAGGGAATACCGCACGATACCCGGCAAGCACGCGACGTTCGCGACCTGTTCCGGCGACCTGTCCTGCGCAATCGCCGCCACGAGCCGGTCGTCCGCGTAGATCATGCCGTCCACGCGCATCCCGGGTTTGTAGGATTTCGGGATCCGCCAGCGCGTGTCGTCCACGCGCTCCAGCGGCCCGGCAAAGCGCTCGTTCATCGCGGCACCATGCTATCGAACCCGAAACGATCCCGCGACACGGTCCCGCCCCGGACCCGTCGCCGCGGCATGCCCACGCATGCCCCCATCAAACCCCCAACCGGCAACACGGAATCGCCCATCGCGTGAGCCCCCGGTGTGCGCGGCACGCACGGCGGGCCCCGCCGGCGCCCCGAGCGCAAACACGGCGTACCGCCCCGCGTCCAGCCACGACAAAGGGCCAGCCGATCGTTGCGCCCGGCAACGATCGGCTGACCCCTTGATCCGGTATCGGGAACGACCCTGCGTCCCGGCCTACATGACCGGTGCGATGACCTTCTGTTTCTTCTTGCCCTTCTTCCGCTTGGCCCGTTTCCGTTTCTCGATCGCCTTCTTCTTCGTCGTCGGCGCCTGGCGCTTCACGATCGTCTTGCGCACCGGCCGGTTCCCCTGTCGCTTCTTGAGGTGCCGAGCGGACGAACTCGACGACGCGGTTCGTGTGCGCTTGACGATCGCCTCGCTACTCGCGACGGTTTTCGTGTTCGCCGGTGTGCGGAACTGGTTCCAGATGAGCACCCCAGCCGCCAGCAGGGCGACCGCCACGACGGCCAACATTGTCTTCTGCTTCGCTTCCTCGGTCACGATCGGCGCCTCCCAAAGACATCCAGCGCGCAGTCCAGCGCGACTCCAGCCGCCCGAAGCCCGGACCCCGCCGGGACC
>JBHHVO010000245.1:0-5294 GCA_046754365.1 Phycisphaerae bacterium
AAGGCGGACAAACGGCAGGGCCGCGAGACGACCGAGGGCGCGGTCGCGATGGGTGCGAGCGAGACGCTCTTCGAGGACGTGCAGTTCGACGATCACGGCCGGATCCTCAACCCGAACCTGCACGGGTATCTCATGATGTCGATCAAGGATGCACCGGAGATCTTCAGCGGGTTGGTGGATGCCTATGAGCCGCGCGGTCCGTTCGGCGCCAAGGAGATCGGAGAGGGCAGCACGCTCCCGGTGCTCGGCGCGGTGGCCCATGCGGTCGCCAACGCGACTGGTGTATGGATCAAGGACTTGCCGATCACGCCGGAGAAGATCCTGCGCGGACTGCAGGCCAAGCGGCGCGACCCGGCGTCCCTCACCGTGTAGCCGGTCACATCCTCCCCCGCTGTCGCAAGCCCGATCCGAGCCCCAAGCGTGAGCGCGGGGCATGACCAGCACGGGGTATTACCAGCACAGGGCATCACCAGCACAGGGTATCACGAGCGCGGGGTATCGCGGATGCGAGCGTCGCCCCCAAGAAGCCGCTCGCCGGCGCGCGGGACCCCGATGCCGTTGCGCTTCCATGTTGGCGCCGGTTCACGTGCCCCGACGAGTGGGCAACCGGAACCGCCACGGACCCGGCCATACCGCCGTATCCATGCCGAACGTACCGAGCCGTCGCGGGCCGACCATCCGGTCGATCCGCCGCTTGCGGTATACTCGTGGTATGTCCGTAGCCGAAGTCCTGGAAACCGTGTTGCGCGAAGTGGACGCCGGTCGCCGCGCCGCGCTTTGCGCCGTCGTCGCCACGCGCGGTTCCACGCCGCAGCCCGCCGGCGCCATGATCTGCGTCGATGAGGCCGCGCGGCTCACCGGCACGCTCGGCGGCGGATGCGTGGAGGCCGATGTCAGACGCAAGGCGCATGCCATGCTCACAGCCGCGGCGACCACGTCGGCCGCGGACGGGCGCGCGGGCGCTCGCGGTGCGGTCCTGACGTTCGCGCTCGACAACGACTTCGGCTACGAAGACGGCATGATCTGCGGCGGCGAGATGGACGTCGCCGTGTGCGTCTGGGCCCCGGGCGACCCGGTGCAACCCCTCCGCGACGCCGGCCATGCGCTGGGCGACGGCCGAGGCGCGACGCTCACCCTGCCGGTCGTAGGCCCAGACGGCGTGCTGGAATACCGCATCCGCGTCGACGCCGAGCCGCGGCTCGTGATCGCCGGCGCGGGACACATCAGTCGGGTGCTCGCCGGGCTCATGCTGCCGTTGGGGTTTCGCGTGCACGTGGTCGATGATCGCGGCGACTATGCCTGTGCGAAGCGGTTTCCTCCGCCCATCGAGACCGTCGTGGGTGACATCGCGTCGACACTCGAGGCCTGGCCCGCCGACGACAACACCTACTTCGTCATCGTGACGCGCGGCCACCGGCACGACGAACGGGCGCTTGGCGCGGTGCTCAGGCTGCGCGCGCGGTACGTCGGCATGATCGGGAGCCGCCGCAAGATCGCTGTCATCTTCGACGACCTGCGCCGCACGGGCGCTACGGACGACGAGCTTGCACGGGTACGGGCACCGATCGGCCTCGACATCCACGCGATTACGACCGATGAGATCGCCCTGAGCATCGCAGCGGAGCTGGTGGCTGTCCGCCGCGCGGCCGACTGCGTCACCGCGATCGACGTCGACCTCCCGCCGCCACACGGTCGCTAGGGTCGCGAGAAGGCGTGCCGAACCGGCAACCCAGGGCCGCGCGCGGTGCGGCGCTGCCGTCACCAAACATTGTCCAGAGCGCCGCTCAGGTCCCGCGCCGCGGGAGCGTGTGTCACTGCTATTTTTTATGGGGATCAACCGGTATCAGTTGGTCGGCTTTCATCAGTCCTGATTAGTGGTCGGCTGTAACTTGCTAGTTTTCGATTCTTGCTGATTGGTTGTCAGTTATCGGTTGTTGCTTTCCGATGGCCGATTGGGACACGGTGAGGATGTGTTCGTTTCCGGTCTCGATTTCCCGGCGCACGTCGTCGGGGAGCTTCCCGTCGAGCGTAATGTACGCTCGAGCGGCGGCGTTGCCCGCGAAGATGGTGTTGTCCATTTCCTCGACGTTGATCGACGCGCGACTGATGACGTTGAGCGTATGTGCGAGGACGCCTGGCCGGTTCATATGTCGGACGACGAGCAGATACTGGGCGTGCTCGCCGGCGCGGAGGTTGACGCAGTTCTCGACGCGCTGCGTGTGTTTGAACGTGAGGACGATTCTCACGGCTTCCCTGGCGATGGCGGTTTGCGCCTGATCGGTCGATGCGCCGATGTGGTGTGTGCCGTAGATGATGCCGCCGGCGCGTACGATGTCGTCGGTGAAGGATTCGTCCGCGGCGCCTGGTTCGTTCGGATACACGTCGAGCCCGACGCGGATGTCGCGGTCGCGGGCGGCGGCGGCGAGCGCGCCGTAGTCGAGCACCTCTGCGCGGGACGTATTGATGACGTAGCTGCCGGGGGCGAGCCGTTGCAGCACGTCCGCATCGACAAGCCGCGTGGTCTCCGGCGTGGCGGCGAGGTGAATCGACAGGACGTCACATCGAGCGGCCACGGCGGCGGCGTCTTCGCATCGCGTGACGCCGAGCGCGGCCGCGCACTCATCGGTGAGTGACCGGCTCCACGCAACGACATGCATCTCGAACGCCCGCGCCCGCTCCGCGACGGCGCGACCGATGCGTCCCAGCCCGACGATCCCGAGCGTGCGCCCCTTGAGTCCGCGGGCCTTGGCGTAGGTCTTCTTGCGCCACCGGCCGCCGCGGAGGTCGTTGACGTTGTCGACAACGCGTCGATCGAGGGCGAGGATGAGGGCGAACGTGAGTTCGGCGACCGCGACGGCGTTCTTTCCGGGACAGTTGGCGACGAGGATGGCGCGATCGGACGCCGCGGCGACGTCGATGGTGTTGACGCCCGCCCCGGCGCGAACGACGAGGCTCATGCTCGGCGCGGCGTCGAGCATATCCTTCGTCACGCGCGTGCTGCGGACGAGGAGGACGTTGCAATCCATTTCGACGATGGCGTTGCGAAGGGCGTCGCCGTGGAGACTCGGGTCCACGGTCACGTTGCAGCCGGCCGCGCGGAGTTCGTCGACGGCGTGTTGTTCAAGTGTGTCGGCGATGAGGACGTTCATGGCGCATGCCCCTTCGGTTTCGTGCGGTCGCCCGCCGACGATCCCGGACGGCCGTGGTAAGCCGATTCCGCGTCGCGCATCGTGCGTGCGCATTGGTGCGGTGTCAACCTACGCGAAGTGCTGCTGTGGTTCACGGGTGCCGTGGTGTCGGCGCGAAGCAGCCGACGTCGCCGGCGCCGCGCGGGGTCGGTCGCACCGGGGCGGAGGTATGTTATCATGGGCGGGGCCGCTGGCGCGCCGTGCGGACGCATGCGTGTACGTGATGCCCGTATGGTGACGCGAGCGCGAAGCTCAGGCTCTTGCGGGTATCGTGGTGTATGGTGCTATCGGCGGCGTCGGGACGCGGGCCGGCCCATCGCACCGGCGCGGCTGACGGTAGCCGATCGCACCGGTCGCCGCGCGTACGGCCTTTGGGGACCACGCGATGATCTACCTCGACTACAACGCATCCACACCGGTTCATCCGGACGTTCGCGAGGCGATGTTGCCGTTCTTGGGCGATCGCTATGCGAATCCTTCGAGCGGGCACGCGCCCGGGCGGCTCATGCGGCAGGCGGTTGACGACGCCCGCGAACGGGTGGCGTCGATGCTCGGGGCGTCGCCGGGCGAGATTGTGTTCACATCCGGCGGTACGGAAGCGAACAACCATGTTCTCAAGGGTGTCGCGTACGCACGGCGTGATCGCGGCCGACACATGATTACGTCGGTCGTCGAGCACCCGGCGGTGCTGCGGCCGTGTGCGTATCTCGAGCGCGAAGGCTATGACGTAACGTACGTCGGTGTCGATCGGACGGGCATGGTGGACCCACAGGAGGTTATCGAAGCGGTTCGACCGGACACGATCCTGATTTCGATCATGCACGCGAACAACGAGGTCGGGACGATCCAACCGATCGCGGAGATTGCCGCGGCGGCCCGCGAGGGTGGGGTGTGGATGCACACGGATGCGGCGCAGTCGTGCGGCAAGATCGACACGGATATTGGGGCGCTCGGTGTGGACTTCCTTTCCCTGGCCGGCCATAAGCTGTATGCGCCGCAAGGTATCGGTGCCCTCTACATGCGCGATGGGGTCTCGATCGAGCCGCTGCACCACGGTGCGGGACACGAGGCCGGTCGGCGTGCAGGTACGGAGCCGGTGGCGGGGATCGTCGCGCTGGGCGCTGCGGCGGCGCTGGCGACGGGGTCGCCTTGTCATGCGCGGATGCAGGTGCTGCGGGATCGGTTGCATGATGGGTTGCGCGAGGCGCTCGGCGACGGGGTTGTACTCAACGGACACGCGGACGTACGGTTGCCGAATACGCTCAACATCGCGCTGCCAGGCCGGATCGGGGCGGAGGTCCTGGCGGCGGCGCCGGAGATTTGTGCGTCTACGGGCGCCGCGTGCCATGGATCGCGTCCGGAGCCGTCGGCGGTGCTGAGCGCGATGGGGGTGCCGCATGATGTGGCGTTGGGGGCGGTGCGGCTGAGCGTAGGGCGGTTCACGACGGAGGAGGAGATCGATGCGGCGGTTGGGATGATCGCCGCGGCGGTGGGGGGCGGCGCGGGTGGTTAGTTGTGAGCCATAAGCCGTAAGCCGTAAGCCGGAAGCGATAAGCTACGCGTTGTCAGTTCGTAACTGTCAGTCGTTCCGATCATCCCATACTACCGGCCTGTCGTCGTGTGAGTCTGACGGTTGGAGCTACTACGCAGACGCATGAACATAGGGAGCGCTCAGGGGCAATACGCAGCAGCGTGCGCCGAATCACTTGTGCTCACAGGATCGGTGTCGGTGTGGTTTGCGTGGTGGATTCCGGGCTCTGCCCTGACTTGCCTACCGTATGCGACCTCCCCGGTTGGAAGCCGGTGCCACACAGCTTGGGATCAGCGACAGGGCAACTTCTCGGCGGTCGGCGCAGCGATGCTATTCCGGTCGGTCGGGCGCGTCGCGAAACCGGGCAGTGATTAAACTACGAGGCTTGCGGGTACGGGCTCAGCAGCGAATGACCGCGGAGGCCCAACAGTAGGGATCGCGGGTTCGGTATTGGGGGCCGCGGGTTTGGTAGTGTGGACCGCAGGCTCGGGAGTGGGGAGCGCGGGCTCGGTCGTGGGGGTCGCGGGCTCAGTAGTAGAGAGTCAGGATCAAGTTCGGGTCGGCGTGCTTGCCTT
>JBHHVO010000246.1:0-5276 GCA_046754365.1 Phycisphaerae bacterium
CGGGACGTCCCCGTGCGTATCTCCGTGCATCGACGCGGGGAACAACGCGCAGATTCCGGCAGGCGTCACGCTTGACCTCGACGGCAATAACCGAATCGTCGACGGGGATTGCGACAGTACGGCCACCGTTGACATGGGGGCATACGAGTTCCAGATCGTATGTCCGTAGCGATCGGCGACCTGGACGGCGATGGGGATCTCGACCTGACCGTGGCGGATTACCTCAGCGACAAAGTCTCGGTCCTGCTGGGCCGGTGTATTCCGTGACCCCGCCAGCCAGCGCCGCCGCGTCGAACGCCGTGCGTCCATACGATACGGCGGGCACGGCACATCCTACGCTGCCGCACGTGAGCGCCGCCCGCCGCTTCTTCGGCCTCGCGCGGCGTCGTCAAGCGGTCGGGGCGTATTCCATAGTTCGCCCGCTCTTGGACGACCGCTATGGCAGCGGGCCCGTCATCGCGTCGAGGAACGGCGGCCAGTCGAGGGGCGCGACGCGGCCTGAATGGTCGGCGTCGAACACCTCGCATCCCGGCGGCATCGGCATGACGGAGAAGCAGACCTGGAACGCCTGGAAGTCGGCGGCGTCGACGTCGTCATCCGCGTCGAAGTCGAACGCACCGCACGCGGACCACGCGTCGACGAACGTGTCGAGATCGACCTTCGTGCCGAAGTTCGGACACCCGAATGTGCAATGCGTCACGATACCGATGATCTCACCATCGTGCAGGATCGCGGAGCCGGAGTTCCCGCCCGTGGTATCGGCCAGGTGGGTCCATGCGGATGGTCCGGACGTGCCGGTGAGCGGTCCCGGGCTGTGCTGCTGTGTTTGGCTCAACACGTCGATCATGTCGACGCCGTAGCCGAAGATGTCGATGTCTTCCGGGAACATCGCCGGCAGATTCCTCGCGATCGGCCGAAAGTCGCCCTGCGCGCCGTATGCGGTCAGCCCGGTGACGGGATTCGAAAAACACGCGAACTTCGACCAGTCGTTGCCGACGCCGCCGTTGACGAACTCGATCGACGCCCCGTCGACCGCGTATTGATCCTCGGGACCCGGGTGCTGGAGTCCGCCGCCCGGCAACGACGGCGGAACGTTGAACTCCATGACGAGCTGCGGGATGATGCAGTGACCGGCCGATACGAAGCAACTGTTCGCGTTGTATAGCGATGCGGTGCACCCGACCGGCATGAGTCGCCCGGTGAACGCCTCATCCGACGGCTCCCGCCCGGCCAGACCGCACTCCCCGCAAAACGTCCCCGCGGGAAAC
Source organism: Phycisphaerae bacterium (assembly GCA_046754365.1). GTDB lineage: Bacteria > Planctomycetota > Phycisphaerae > UBA1845 > UBA1845 > JBHHVO01. The sequence continues at coordinate 1,269 of JBHHVO010000246.1, forward strand.
GACCGGTCCGCGCTCACGCTCACGTGGTCGACGACGATGCGGTTACCGGTGGTGTTCGGACCGGCGACGAGTTCGAGCACGACCGCATCGCCGTTGAAATACGCCGACGTATTCGACCACTCCGCGGCCCGAACCGCGTCGAGCTCTTGCGACGCGCCGTCAAACGCGGACGTCATGCGTACGTAGCTCCCGTCGGCGAGGCGCACGTCGGCGAAATACACCCGGATCCATGCGCGCCCCGGCATGGAAATCGTGCCGTCGAAAACCACGACCGCGGTCGCGGTCACGTTGTCGTGAACGCCGGTGTCGAGTACATACGGCTCGTCCTCGCCCACCGGCGCCGTCAGTATTTCTTGTGCCACGGCCGCGCGACCCCACAGCGCGCCCGCCGTCACCACACACGCCACCCGAAACACGCGGCTGCGCAATCCACCCATCATAACCCCCTTCGTTGGACAATAAGTCACGACCACAACCCCCCCCATCGGGAGGCAAGACAACCGGGCCGACCCGACGACCCGGGACAACGCAACGACCATGCGCCCCAACATGCCACCCCGCCGACGCCACCCGCATGGCCCACCGCTGCGCCACGTCCGTCGCTACCGATCGGCGTGTGGCCGGCCTACCCCAAGCCGGGAGGCGCTGCACCGCCCGGTACCAAGCGCACGCCACACATGGCCCGCGCACACGGTACTATCCGGCGAAACAGCGTAGCTAGCGTATCAAAATCCCGCCGATGGGACAAGGCCGTGCGGGGCCGCGCGGATGCAGGACGCCGCCGATGCCGGTGCGCGCTCCACCGCTGCGGCTTCACGCCGCGCGCAGGAGACGCCCAAGTGTGCGATCACATCTTGAGCCCGATCACCCGCGCTTCGAACACGAGCCGGCCGGAGCAAACGCCTTGACAGTCGCAGATGATCCGCCGGCCGCGAAACTCCCGGCCCTGACCGAGGATAAGCAGGCGCGATGGTGCTACGACGCGCTCGCGAAACTTGCAGTTCTCGACACCCCCGAACCCGAGGAAGCCGTCATACCCGGCGGTGAGCCGCGCGAGCATCGCCGACGCCTGCGCGGCCATTTCCAACAGCAACACGCCGGGCACGACCGGCCGATCCGGAAAATGCCCGCGGAACCACCAGTCATCCACGCGGATGTCCCGCACGGCCACGCCGCAATGCCGGTCTCGATCCACGTAACACATACCGTCCAACAGCATGAACTCGTGCCGGTGGGGCAAATGCTCGTAGATCTGCGCCTTCGTACAGACCACGTCGTCCAGCGCAATGGCGTCCAGATCGAGCAAGAGCGGGGGCGGCATGGGCGGGCATCTCCCTCCCTGGGGACGTGCGGCTGACTACGGGGGGTTTGGGACCACGCCCCACGCGAAGCATGGTCGTCGGCGTCGCGTGGCCTGCTATGGCGTTTCGGCGCGGACCTCGAGGATCTTCTTGCGGACACCCTGCGCCGCGTCCTTGACGTCCTGCATCACCTTACGCACCCGCGTACCGGCGGCCTTGTTGCCGCCGACGGCCTTGGCCACATCGTCCGTAACGGACTCGACCAAGTCCCGCAACATCTCGTATTCCTGCATGATGGTCCGTTCCGTCATGGTGAACTCACAACACTCCGTTTCCGTGTCCCAACGCCCCGAGACGGCCGCGCCGACGTCCGCTGCCACGCAGCCGATGCCGCTCCTTTGTGCTACAACGCGCTCGGGTCGTACGCCAGCGGCCAAGTGACCATGCATAAACGCCCGACGGTGCGGCGAAGTCTACCAAGGGCGCCAGCCCATGGCAAAGGCCATTATCGGCAATACCCGCCCTCACACGCCTCAAAACGCGGTGCGGTTCCTCCGTGACGCGTATACGACCCGCGAGGGCGCCACGCCCGCGACGCCACACCACCGGTCTTCATTCCGTAACCCTATGTTGCAGAATACTTTACCACTGGCCCGCCACGTCATCCGTCACTGCACAAAGAACGCTCATGCTTTCCTGTTCCCGATGCCTGCCTCCCGGCCACCGTGGACCGCCGCCCCCGGGGGTCCGTCACGATGTCGCCCCTCGGCTCGTCAACCGTCGCTACCCGTCCGATCGAGCGGCACGAACCGACGTGGGAGCGGCGTGAACCCACGTGGGACGCACACGTACCAGGCCGCAAGCGACCGGTCTCTGCACGGCAAGTCCGTCGGCGGTTCCCGCGTTCACCGGAGGTCGTACCTTGGATTCTCGATCGATTCACCGGCGGCGCACCACCAGTGCTGATACACGCCGCTCCACCACCGGCCGACGCCCGACATCGAGTGCGCCCGCACGCCGCGCCAGCCCGATGCGCGGGCTTCGCGCGCACCGGCAACACCGATACACGTCTCAGGCCGGCGGGATGACCCTGCCCCGGCAGCGCGGCGCGCCCGCACGCGACACCAATACTGCTGCGCCACGACCGCATACGCCCACGCCGTGGTTCCACCACCCAACACGGTCATCCGCGCCGGGTGCAGGGATGCCGGGGCGGAAACGCAAGCCCTGCACGACCCGTCGCGCCGGCGCCCCGCACGCTGGTTTTCATGCAGCGGATGCGCGGCGGTGTCCGATATCTTGCGGGCGCCAAGCCCGCCCGCCGGCGGATCGACAAACACCCGCGGACGCCGCGGCTGGAAGGATGAAACCGTCGTGCAAACCTCAACCTGGCCACCATGCCTCGCAGCGACCGCGACCCTCGCCGTGGCAGCGATCGCGCAGGCGGGCGATGCCGCCCGTGTCCAATCCCGCGTTTTTGAGATAGAGTACGACGTCAACCAACAGGCCATGCCGCTCGACGCGGTGCAGCTCTGGTACACGCTGGATCGCGCCAAGACTTGGCATCAGTATGGCTATGACGAAGACCGGCGCTCACCCATGACGTTCAACGCCGCACAAGAGGGGCTCTACGGCTTCTTCTTCATCGTTACCAACGCCACCGGGCCGTCGAGCGCGCCCCCCACGAGCGCTACGCGGGCGCACCAATGGGCGTTCGTGGACTTCACGCCGCCGGTCGTCCAGGCGCACAGGCTCCGCCTCACCACAACGAGCGGAAACCCCGTCATGCAGATCCGCTGGACCGCGATCGACACGCACCTGCCCGCACGCCCGGTCCGGCTCGCATACGCCACACCGCCCGACACGACGTGGCGCCCGATCGAGGATGACCCCTTGGCCAACACCGGGCGATTTGATTGGCGGGTCCCGACCAGCGTCACCGGCCAAGTCGTGGTCCGTGTCACCGTCGAGGACCGGGGCGGCCATCGCGTCAGCGCCGAAACGCCCCCCGTCGACGTCCCGGCGCCCCTGCACGACGCGCCGGCCGTCCTCGATACCAGGTCGACGCCGACCACGCCGTACCAGCGCTCGGCGGCCCGAGACACGCCGCCCGCCGCGCAGAATCGCCGATCGCCCGACCACTACGCCCGCCTGGCGACCACACGTGGCCAAGACGCCCGTGCCCAGGCGGCCCGACTCTTGGCGGAAGGGCTTGCGGATCGCGACGCCGGCCGCTACCGGCAAGGCATCGGCCGCCTCCGCGACGCGATCCGGCTCGATCCCGCGCTCACGCAGGCCCTTGTCGAGATGGGCCACATGCTCTATGCGATCGATGACCTCGAACCCGCGATGGCGGCGTTCGAGCTCGCGCTGCGGCAGGAGCCGTCGCTCGCGTCCGCGCTCCGGGGCGCGGCGATGATCGATCGCCGCCGCCACAACTACCCGTCGGCCGTCAACCGGCTCCGGACTATCCTGCGCTACAGCCCCAGGGACGCCGAGGCGTGGCTGAGTCTCGGTGACATGGCGATCTTTCAGGGGGACGACGTCCTCGCGCGAGAGCACTACCTCCGCGCGAGCACGATCGACCCGTCGGCCGTCGACGTCGTCGGCGAGGCACGCCGGCGCCTCGCGCTCATGGACGAAGTCCGAACTACATTCGAACAAGGTGGCGGCGGATCGTGATCCACCGCACATCACGCGCCGGGGC
>JBHHVO010000247.1:0-5254 GCA_046754365.1 Phycisphaerae bacterium
GCCCTCGACGGTGTCGCCAGGTCGTACCTGATCAAGTCGGTTCAATACGACCACCTCGGTCACGAGCCGATCCACGTGGATCTCGCCCGGGTGGATATGGATGAGCGCGTCACGGTCAACGTCGGCATCGAGCTGCGCGGCGTGCCCAAGGGCGTCTCCGAAGGCGGCGTGCTCGACCAGCAGATCGCGGACATCGAGATATCGTGTCGCGTCACCGACATTCCCGAGACGCTCCATCCTGTCGTCACCGCGCTCGGGCTCGGCGAGTCGCTCCTGGTCAAGGATCTCGAACTGCCGCCTGGTGTGACGGCGCTCGCGGAGCCCGACGCGCGGGTCGCGACGGTGCGGGCGCCGGCGGCCGCGGTTGAAGAGGAGGCGGTGTCAGCCGAGGCGGAGGAGGCGGCTGCACAACCCGAGCGGATCGGTCGTGTCCGTGAGGAGGAAGCATCGTCCGAAGCGTCGAGTTGATGCTCGTGCGCCGTGGCGCGATCCGTGACGCTGGATGGTGCGCGAACCGGAGCTGCGGCGGTGGCCTGTGGGTATAGGTCGTGAAACTCATCGTGGGCCTCGGCAACCCCGGCCCGCAGTATGCGGGAACGCGCCACAACGTCGGGTTCGATGTGGTGGACATACTCGCGTCGCGTTGGGGCGTCGGCATGGCTACGGAGCGGTTCCACGGTTGGTTCGGAAGCGGGCTCGTTGGCGCGGCGCGGGTCGCGCTGCTCAAGCCGACGACGTTCATGAACCGCAGCGGGCGGTGCGTGGCCGCGGCGTGCCGGTTTTTCAAGCTCCCGCCGGACGCGTTGCTGGTCGTCACGGATGACATCGCGTTGCCGCTCGGGCGGTTGCGGGTACGCGCCCGCGGGTCGTCCGGTGGCCACAACGGCCTCCAGGACATCATTGATCGTGTCGGATCCAGTGATTGGAGTCGGTTACGCGTGGGTATCGGGGAGCGGGTCGGCGCCGGCACGGCGTATGTGTTGAGCCGGTTTTCGGAGGAGGAGTGCGCGGGGATGCACCGGGCGCGTGCCTGGGCGGCCGATGCCGTAGCCTGCTGGATCGAGCACGGTGTCGGTGAGGCCATGAACCGATTCAACGGCGCGGATCCGGCGGCCTAGCCGGTCGCCGCGCCCACGATCTTCGGTGCGGCCTCGCGCGTGTCCTGGTCGCCCCTCGCCGCCGGTCGGAGTTCGGAAAGACCGTGGCGCGCGTCGGTTTTCGGACGCGCGCTCCCATGGTGGCACGCAGGAGAAGAGAGACGTTGAGGCAATACGAAGCGATGTTTTTGTTCGACCCGACATTCGGGTCGTCGGTGGAGAACTGCGAGAAGGAGATCCAGCGCCTCATCGAGCGCGCTGGCGGCGAGATCGTGTTTTGCCGCAAGTGGGATGAGCGGCGTCTCGCGTATCGCATCGCAGGTCGAAAGCGCGGCGTGTACATGCTGGTGTATTTCAACGCCCCGCCGGACCGGATCAGCGGGCTCGAGCGGGATGCGCAGCTCTCGGAGGCGATCCTCCGCGTGCTCGTGTTGACGGCGGAGGGCGTCACGCGCGACATGATGGAGTCGTGGGTGTCCCGTCGCGGCGCTGACGAACCGGCACCGCAGCCGGGTGGCCGGAGGCACGCCGCCGGCGGCACGAAAGCCGCTCGCGGCGCCGCCGAGGCCCATGGCGCCGATGCGAAGACGGGCGAGCCTGAGACCGTGAGCGAACCCGTAGTGGCTTCGGCCGGGGCGCCGGTGGCCGACGTCGCCGCAGCGGCGGACGCCGCGCCGGCGGATGCCGTGGCCGCGACACCGGCTCAAGACGGTGACACGGGCGCGGTTGCGTCGGGTGGCACGACCGAAGCGGAAGACCTCGCGCGCGAAGAGACCGCGACGTAGCGGCCCGTCGAGCTACGTGTCACACGCGATCGCAGCCCGCGGGTTCCCCGGCAAGGTGGCGGCCGCACCCGCGGTTTGAACATGTTCGACACGCCGGTAGGCGCTGCGGCACGTGCGCCGACCCGGTGGCTTTGGGTCCGTGCGATGCCGGCGGTTGAAATCGGGATCGAGAACGTACGTTGACACCGGGAGTAGGACCATGGCGAGTTACAATCGCATCGTATTGATGGGCAACCTGACGCGTGATCCGGAGCTGAGCTACACGCCGAACAACACAGCCGTCTGCAAGTTCGGGCTTGCCACGAACCACAAGTGGCGCGACAGCGACGGTAAGGACCGCGAGGAGGTTTGCTTCGTAACCTGCACGGCGTTCGCGCGGCGGGGCGAGGTCATCAACCAGTACATGGCGAAGGGGCGATCGATTCTTGTCGAGGGGCGGTTGCACTGGAGTCAATGGACTACGCAGGAGGGTGAGAAGCGCAGCAAGCATGAAGTCGTCGTGGATAACTTCACGTTCGTAGGCAGTCCATCGGGCGGCCCGCCGGGCGGCGCCGGTCAGTCGGGCGGAGCCGCGGCGTCGGTGCCGGCGGACGCCGCGCCGGCGTATGATGCACCGTCCGGACCGCCGTCAGGCGATCGGATTCCGTTTTGACGCCGCGGTTCCGCCGCCGTGTCGTGGGTGTTGTGTTTTTTCGGTGTGGCGCTGGCGGTATCGCGCCGGCTTTACACCGCGATGGATTTGTAGACCATGGTCGCGTCGGATGCCGGTGCGCCACGCGGGTGCATGGCGAACGGTATCGTGCGGTGAGCGCGGCCGTGCGACAACGTATGTGATGTACAAGGGTGCCATGGCATGAAGTTGCTGTTACGCAAGAACGTCCGGAAGCTCGGCATCGTCGGCGACGTCGTGCATGTCGCGTCCGGCTATGCCCGAAACTACCTGATTCCGCAGGGGCTCGCGGTGTCGCCGACGCGCGGCAATATGCGCGCGCTCGCCAAGGCACGCGAGTTGGCCGAGCAGGAACTCGCAGAGCAGCGCGCGATGCTCGCCGGACGCATCGAGAAGCTCGCCAACTTCGAGGTGACGCTCGCGGCGCCGGCGAACGAGGACGGCGTGTTGTACGGGTCCGTCGGGCGTCGCGAGATCGCGGCCGCGCTGCGTGCAGCGGGCCACGACGTCGACGCGGAGCACGTCCAGTTGCAGGCGCCGATCCGGCACCTCGACAACGTCACCGTACAGGTGCAGTACGAGGAGGACCTGACCGCGTCGGTCAAGGTGTGGGTCGTACGCGAACGCGGCGGCGAGGACGAGGCCGAGGGGCATGACGAAGACCCCCACCGGACCGGCGACGGCACCGGTGAAAACCGCGGCGCACCGTATGCGCCGGCCGGTGCCCCTGGCGACCGGACCGGTGCCGGCATGGAGGCGGACGCGCATGGTGACGCAGCCGGCGACGTCGGCGGGTGAGCCGCACGCGGGGGCCGTGCGGACCGGTGAATCGCGCGTTGGCGAGGCGCGGTCCGCACCGCGCGTTGCGGATCGCATACCGCCGCAAAACCTCGACGCGGAGATGGCGCTCCTCGGCGCCATGATGATGAGCCGGGATGCCGTGGCCGAGGTCGTTCCGATCATCGGCCGCAGCGACAGCCGGTGGTTCTACGTGCCGGCGCACCAACGTCTCTTCGAAATCCTGCTCGACATGTACGACGATCCGACGAAGGCGATCGACCTGGTCGTCGTCTCGGATGAGCTCACACGCCGCGACCTGCTCGAGGCGGTCGGGGGCGAGGCGTACATGGTCGAGCTCGCGGAGAGCTACGCCGACTGGGCCAACGCCGAGCACTACGCGCGGATCGTCCGCGACAAGGGGCTCTTGCGCGACCTGATCCGGTGCTCCGGCGAGATATCGGAGATGGCCTATTCGGCGGTCGACGAGGCACGAGACATCCTCGACCGCGCCGAGCAGAAGATCTTCACGGCAACCGAGAAACGCGTGAGCGGCCACGCGGTCGAACTCCGCGAGACGGTGCAGCGCCTTTTCAATCAGCTTCAAGAGCACGGCGGTGGCGTCCGGACCGGGCTCACGACCGGCTTTGTTCAACTCGACGACATGACGAGCGGGTTTCAGGCCGGAGACATGATCGTCGTGGCCGGTCGCCCGTCGATGGGCAAGACCGCGCTCGGTCTCACGATGGCGCATTATGCGGCCCAGCATGAGCACGTTCCGGTCGCGTTCTTTTCCATGGAGATGAGCGCGGATCAAGTGGCGCAGCGGCTCATGTGCGCGCAGGCGGGCGTCGACGCGCAACGGTTTCGACGCGGGCTCTTGTCCGAGCGGGACCGTCGCGACCTGGCCGATGCCTGCGCGAATCTCGAGCACGTCCCGATGCTCATCGACGACACGCCCGGCATGACCGCGATGGAGCTCCGCGCCAAGGCGCGACGGCTCAAGCTCACGCATGGCATCGGCGCCGTGTTCGTGGATTACCTCCAGCTCATGTATTCGCCGCACGCCGAGAGCCGGCAAGTGGAGGTCTCGGGCATCAGCCGGAATCTCAAGAGTCTCGCGCGGGAGTTGAACGTACCGGTGATCACGATGGCCCAGCTCAACCGGATGGCCGAGGGGCGGCAAAACCGGCGACCGCTCATGAGCGACCTGCGCGAAAGCGGCGCGATCGAGCAGGACGCGGATGTCGTGCTCCTCATTCACCGGGAGGAGTACTACAAACCGGAGGATGAAGCGGTGAAGGGGCAGGCCGATCTCATCATCGCGAAACAGAGAAACGGACCGACCGGCACCGTGTCGCTGAGTTTCAACGCCAAGCTCGCGCGGTTCGCGAACCGGAGGGAAGGCCCCGAGCCCGACTTCGACGCCGCGCTCGACGACACCGTGCCGTATTGACGCGACGCGTCGCACCGTCATGTGCGGGCGGCTTGCGGTGGCCAAGTCCAACCGCAACGCACGATCCGGACCGAACACCGACGCCAGGCAAAACACGACCAACCGGAACACACGCAAGCATGCCGCACACACTGTACACACGCAAGCATGCCGCACACACTGTGAAGACACGGGAATCATCCGCCGCCCACGAACCGGCGACCGACCGGGTGGTGCGGCGACCAACGGGCCGACGTTGTCCGGGGCGCGGACGGCTTTGTCGGCTACCGGCACGATGATGTCGGCCGCGTGCACGACATCGTCGGCCACGCCCATGATCGCGTAACGGAAAGCATTGACGCCTGTGCCGGTGGCCGGCGCTGTCGCCCGCATAGCCGACTGGAGGGCGGCTCGGAGCAAGGCGAGCCGCCCGGTGAGCCGGGCCCTCCGGGAGGGCGAACCTCCTGGTGAGCCGGGCCCTCCGGGAGGG
>JBHHVO010000248.1:0-5240 GCA_046754365.1 Phycisphaerae bacterium
CGTTGTGTTCACGGATCGATCGGGTTGCGTTGAGGTGGTTGCGTGCTGGTAAAGGGAATTGCGATGGATATGTTGGCGGCCAGCGGCTTCGTGCGTGGTGCGATGATGTTCATGATCATCGTCGTGTGTTGCCTGCTGATGCTCGTGATCCTGCTTCAGAAGGGGCGCGGCGAAGGGCTGAGCGGGGCGTTCGGCGGCGGCGGTGGTTCGAGTGCGTTCGGCGCGAAGACCGGCGATGTGTTTACGTGGATCACGGTGTGCCTGGCGGCCGTGTTCATTTTTCTGGCGATTATAGGGAGTTTTGTGTTCGACGAGTCCGCCGGGCGAAGCGCGGTGGTGGCGGCACCACCAGCCGGCCCGGGGACCGCGCCCGCCCCGAACGGCGAGGCGAAACCGGCGCCCGGCACGCCGATCAAGATCGGTGACAAGATTGACATTCAGACCGATCCGGGCGGTGACGCGGCGGGCACCGGCGGTACGGCCGGACCGGCCCCGGCATCCACCACGCCGCCACGTCAGGACCCTGGGCCGGCGACAGGGTCGGACGAGTCGCCCTCGCAGGACAAACCGCCCGCCGGCGGTGATGAACCGGCGTCACCCGAAGCAGAAGAACCCGACGTGGGCCAACCCGACGTCGATCAACCGGACGAGAACGCACCCGGCGGCGGCGATCCCAACGCGGCCAAGGCGGATGGGCATCGGGCCGACCCCGATCCATCCGGGGGACCCGAATCCGGCCGGGATTGACGCGGCACGGGCAATGGTTCCGCCACGCCGGTTCGTGTGCGTTTGGCTACCGGCCGGTTTCCTGACGGGCGCGGTTCGGATCCGACCGAGAACCTGCAATACGACGTGTGATCGCGGACGACCGCAGCGCACATCAATCCTGAGTACGTGAGCGCGGGTCGCGTCGGACAAGATCGCGTTGCCGGCACATCGAGCCGGCGATGGCGGCACGGTATCGCGGCGGGCGCCCCTCGGCGGGTGGGCCGGCGCCGGGCGCGGTCGCGCGGGTCCGAGCCGGTCCAGGCGGTGGCATGCATGATCCATTCGATGACGGGCTATGGTGCGGCGGTGCGTGCGGATGACGGTGTGGGCTATGCCGTCGAGATTCGCGCGGGCAACCATCGCTATCTCAAGCTGACGATCAAGCTGCCCGAGCACCTTCAGTTCGCCGAGCCGGCCGTGGACGGGCTGCTGCGGGCGAGGCTCGGCCGCGGCAGCGTCATGTATACGCTGCGTGTGACGGGGGACACGGGGCTCTGCGCATACGCGATCAACCGGGCGGTTGTCGAGCGCTACGCCGCGGGGCTGGGCAATGTGGACCTTCCGCCCGGTGTGTCGCCGACGATCGATTTGGCCGCGCTCGCACAATTGCCCGGTGTGTGCGAGCCGCCGGTGTACGACGAGGCGGTTCGGCGGACGCAACGCGGCATCATCGAGCGACTTACCGGCGATGCGCTCGATGAACTACTGGACATGCGGCGAAAAGAAGGTGATGCGCTCCGTAAGGACCTGATCGAGCATTGCGCGAGGGTCCGGACGGAACTCGAGGCCGTGCGGGCTCAGGCGCCGACGGTCGTGGACGAGTATCACGAACGGCTGCGGGCCCGGGTCGAGCTGTTGATGAACAAGGGCGGTTTCGACCTCGAGGCGGACGGACTCATGCGGGAGGTCGCGATCTATGCGGAGCGATGCGACGTCAGCGAGGAGATCCAGCGTCTCGGTTCGCATCTCGATCAGTTCAGCGAGCTTTGTGCGCGGGGCGACCGGGTCGGACGGCGGCTTGAGTTTCTCACGCAGGAGTTGCTTCGCGAGGCCAACACGATTGCGTCCAAGAGCAACAACGCGGTGATCGCGCGCAGTGTCGTTAACATCAAGGCCCGCATCGACCGCCTCCGGGAGCAGGTTCAGAATGTCGAGTAGCGGTTCCGGCGGCCGGGCGGGACGCCTGATCGTCATCAGCGGACCGTCCGGCGCGGGCAAGACGTCCGTCTGCCAGGCGCTTTTGGAGCGTTTGCCGGACGCCGTTTGGAGCGTGTCCGCGACCACCAGGCCCGAGCGGCCCGGCGACGTCCACGGCGACAGCTACGAGTTTGTCAGTGACGTGGAGTTCAAGCGGCGGCGCGACGCGGGGGAGTTCCTCGAGACGGCCGAGTATGTCGGGCACCTGTACGGGACACCGCGGGCGCCGGTCGAAGACGCGATCGCCCGCGGCCGCAGCGTGATCCTCGAGATCGACGTGCAGGGCGGCATGCAGGTGGCCGCGCGGATGCCCGACTCGATCCGCGTCTTCGTGCTGCCGCCCGACATGGCGTCCCTGCGTGCGCGGCTCGAGGGACGTAAGACCGAGGCTGAGGCGCAGCTCAAGCGGCGGCTCGCCCAGGCGGACGGAGAGATCGCCGCGGCGCGCGACAGCGGCGTGTATGATCATTTTGTCGTGAACGATGTGTTGGAGCGCACCATCGACGATGTCGTGCGCATCATCCTTGCGGAGCGAGAACAGACATGATTGAGGGGTTACGTGGTGACGAGCTCATCGACAAGTTCGGTGGGCGGTTCAAACTCGCCGTCTTGATCCAACGGCGGTGGCGCCAGTTGTTGCAGGGGGCCAGGCCCATGGTCGAGACGGAGGGCCTCACCGAGATGGAGGTCGTCGTCCAGGAGATTCTCGAGGGCAAGATCGACATGGAGCTGGTCGACGACGACAACCTCGAGACGGCGGATGACGAAGACGTCGGACTCTAGCGACGACCTGGCGGGGTACGAGGTGCTCGTGGCCGTGTGCGGCGGTATCGCCGCCTACAAGGTCGGCTATGTCGTGTCGGAGCTCGTGCAACGCGGCGCCGGCGTGCGCGTCGCGATGACACGGGCGGCCAGGCGGTTCGTCGGACCGATGACGTTCCAGGCGCTCACGGGGCGCGCCGTGTTGACGAGCCTGTGGCGATCGCATGACGTCGGCGACGTCCAGCACATCGGCGTCACGGATACGGCGGACCTGATGCTCATCGCGCCGGCGACGGCCAACGTCATCGGCAAGATCGCCGCCGGCATCGCGGACGACCTTGTTACGACGCTCGTGGTCAGCGCCGCGTCGCCCGTCGTGCTCGCCGCCGCGATGAACAGCCGCATGTGGGCCAACCCGATCGTCCGCGACAACGTGACGCGGTTGGCGTCGGCCGGCTTCACCTTGCTGGAGCCGGACGAAGGCTGGCTCGCATGCCGCGATACGGGTCCCGGGCGGATGCGCGAGCCGCGCGACATCCTCGACACGATCGCGGCAATCCTGCAAAAGACCCCGCCTAAGCGCGGCAACGACGCATGACCCCACGCGGATAGAACCGTCCGCCACATCGCCGCGTACCAGGCTCAAGGGATCTCGGTGCCGCCGGGCCGCGGAACGCACGACGCCATGCAACTACTCGTTACCGCTGGTCCGACGCGAGAGTACTTCGACACCGTCCGATTCATCTCCAACCCGTCGAGCGGTCGGATGGGCTATGCGATCGCGGCCGAGGCGGCCACGCGCCACCATCGCGTTTGCCTCGTCTCCGGGCCCGTGGATCTGCCGCCGCCGGCCGGCGTGGACGTTGTCCGTGTGGTCAGCGCCGCCGAGATGTTCGACGCGGCCGTGTCCGCGTTTCACACGTGCCACGCCGCTGTCATGACCGCCGCCGTGTGCGACTATCGCCCGGCCCGCCGCATGACCCGCAAGCTCCGGAAACGCGACCGCGAGCGGGCGGTGCGACTCACGCCGACACGAGACATCTGTGCGCACCTGGGCAGCATCAAGGCCGATCGGATCGTGATCGGCTTCGCCATGGAGGATCATGCCGCGCACGCCCGGGCGGAGGCCAAGCTCGCGCGAAAGCGCTGTGACGCGATCGTGCTCAACGGCCTCGAAAACGTCGGCGGGACGGACGCCGCCGTGGAGATTCTGCGGGCGGACACCGGCTGGCGGGGGCCGGTCAGGGGCACCAAGCCCCGGATCGCCGTCGCCGTAGTCGATCTCGTCGAGGCGCTCGCGGGGTAGGCGCCCGGCGGCGGAGGGGCTCCGGTCCGGCCGGCCCGTATGCCCGCGGGGCGCACCGGGCGTTGCCCATCAGCCCGGGTCTCTGGCGTCGTGGCGGGCGGTTCCCGTCTGTTTGGTAAGTGTCCTGTCGGTCGGCGTTTGGCCATAATATCACTTTTTACAATAGCTTAAGCCGTCTTTCTCGGCGTGGCGCCCCACGCGGCTTCGGAGCGGCACCGCATCGGCGTGGAGTGGCGGGGCGACGGGGCTGTGGGTTGCGGGCCCGTGGCGGGCGTGTTTTGGCGGCAAATGTTCAAGAGTCTCGCGCGGATCGACCGATAGCGTGGCATTGACCGGTCGGCGGGATGCGGCGCGGGTGTTGTGCGTGGGTGCGTGCCGTCGGCGGAACGGGCGAAATTTGGAAAATGGCTGTTGACTTGCTTTGGCCGACACCTACAATTCGCCCGCAACAGTCTCCAGGGCCGAGCGGAGGCCGTTCGAAAAGGTAACGGCGTGCATTCGGCCCGGCAATGAGTATGGAGGCGGTCGCCCGGGTGTTGGCGCGTTGTCAGGGCGACCACGGGCCCCATCTCTTGCCACGCTGAAGCTTTCGGACTCAAACATTGACGGGAATGACTTCCGCCGATCGGCGGTACGCTTTCCAGTGTTGTGTGTCGCCGACGGACCGCGTGTCCGGCCGTGGGCTTCTCGTGCCGTGACGAGCCGCGCGGCGAGGCGTTGTGTCCTGATGGTTTTGCATCGTCGGAAGGTTTTGGATGAAGCGTTCGAAACGTAAGCAAGCAAACATGGTGCCCCGGCGTCGGGGCTTTTACGAAGAGACATCAGCGTGTGACACGGAGCACGCCACAATCCTGTTTTCTGGAGGTCAAGAGTAATGCTGGGTTCAAATGTAAGTAGCGAGGGACTTCGCTGGTGGATTCGTGGCGTGTCCCGGTGCGGCACGCTGTGTGCCCTGGTAGCGGCGCTGGCACTGACCACGGGCTGTCCGCCGGCGGCTGATGAGTGCACGGTCGATACCGCCGCGACGGACTGCGACGACACGGACGTGTGCACCACCGACACCTGCGAGGCGGCCGCGAGCGGGCAGCTTGTGTGCCAGAACGCGGCGATCGACGGCTGCTGTACTGCCGACGCGGATTGCGCCACCGGTGAGGTCTGCGACGCGACCACGAACACGTGCACGCCGACGTGTACCGCCGACGCCGAC
>JBHHVO010000249.1:0-5225 GCA_046754365.1 Phycisphaerae bacterium
AGTCCAGCGCCAGCCCGATCTGGTCCGCCACGCCCACCGCATGCTCGCGCAAACGATCCGACCACGCGTCGGGCAGGTACACCTTGACCGCGCCGGCCCCGGACGAAAGCTCCCGTCGCGCCGCGTCCATGCGACCCAGCGCGCGGTACGCCAGGCCGAGCAAATAGTGCGCCTGGCGGGCGCCGGCTTGAAGTTCGATCGCGTGCTCGAGCTGCGCCGCCGCGCCGGCCGCGTCACCCGACCGCAGCAGTGCATCCCCCAACCCGACGTAACCCGCGACCGCGTCCGGCGCGAGCGCCACCGCCCGACGAAACGCCGATGTCGCGTCCGACAACGATCCGGTCGCGAGCCACGCGTCGCCGAGGCGGTACAGCGCCGGCGCAAACTCCGGATGCTCGTCCACGATCCCGCGAAGCACCACCACCGCACCCGCCGCATCGTCAAGTTCACGAAGCGCCAGCGCGGTGTAGTATCGCGCAAGCACGTTCCCGCCATCCAGCCGCGTCGCCGCCTCGAAGCACGCCTTCGCCTCCGGCCAGAGACGGTTCGCCGCGTACACCAGACCAAGACCGGCACGACGGTCCGCATCCAGCGGCGCCTCCTGGGCCCACGCGATGTACCGCGTCGCGACGTCGCGAAACTGTGGATCGAGCTCATCGAGCCCGTCCGGCACGACAACACCCGGCACACCCCCCGAACGTTGCGACACCGCGTATCCGATCCCCATCCCGACAACCACCAGCACCGCGAGCATCCACACGTACCACCGCCAACGCACGCGCCGCCCGCCGGCGCGAACCGCCTCCGCCTGCCGCGCGGACGACTTGTCACGACGCACGCGCCGCTCGCTTCGTTCGCCCTGGCGTCGTTTCGCCATACCTGGTCCGTGATTCTGCCGGATCGAACCGTCCGCGCCGCCGCCGCCGCCACACCGTGGCCACGGAACCGGCACGACGCCCCATACCCCACCGGTCGGCTTCAGCGCCCGATGTCGGCGGTTCCGCTCGATCGGATCATTGTAGCCACGACCCCAACGCCCACCAACCCGCACGCGCAACAGCCAAACTCTCCGAGCGTTCCCCGTCGCCCTATCCACCGCGCGTCGTCGCGACACCATCGCGTGCGTGCGCCGTCATCGTTTTGGCACCTCGTTGAACAAGTCGGTGGGACCGATTCTCAAGTCGGTCAAACGCCGCGGGCATGCCCGAAAACGACCGACCGGAAAGCCGGTTCCACAAAACATCCTGTTGCTCCGCGGTCCGGTAGCCGTGTATGCGTGGTTCGCCCGCCCGGACGCGTGAATCCGTCGCATCCGACGCGGTCGATAGATGCAGGACTTGCGCAACGCGGCGCTATGTCGCCGACGCCAGCGCCCGATCGACCTTGGCCGCGAAGACGAAATCACTCTCCGTGAGCCCGTCGATCTTGTGGGTCCAAAGGTCGACGCGCACGACGCCCCACGCGAGGTACAGGTCGGGGTGGTGCGCCTGTGCCTCCGCGATGGCACCGATCGCCACGACCGCAGCGAGCGCCGAGCGGAAATCCGGAAATGAAAACGTCTTGGTGAGATGGTGTCCGCGTTCCACCGCCCAGCCGTCGAGTTGTGCCAGCAACCCGTCGATCGAGCCTCGGTCCAGACGCGGTACGCCCCCCGTGCAAGGGACGCACGATTGATTCGCTAATTCGGACATGCCACGCCACTCCGCCAACACCCTCGCTACCCGCCGCGCGCCGACACCGCGTCACCGGCGCGCCAAAGCCGGATGCCACCCGCGGCACCAACGTCCATGCATATGCGCGTCAACCAGCTCCGGCCAAGCGGCCACGGGGCGCATCGTACCACAACCCACGTTCGCCCGCGAGCGCACCCCCGGTGCCACGCGCGCCGCCCGCCGAAACCGCCCTCCGAACCGGCCGGCCCGCCGTCCCGCATCGTCCGAAACCCCTGCCGACCGATCCAGAGATCACCCCCGACGTGTCAGAAACTGCCCCGTTCGCCCGGACCGTCCCCGTTCCCCAGGACCATCGCGCCGGCGCATTGACCCGCTCGCGTCGGTCGCGTATGCTCCCAGCGCATACGGGGCGTGGCTCAGTCTGGTAGAGCGCTGCGTTCGGGACGCAGAGGTCGCTGGTTCAAATCCAGTCGCCCCGATCAACCCCAAACACCTGACACGACGACGCCACCCCCGCATGGCTCCGCGGTCCCGGGACGCCGCCCGGCGCCCCCCCGATCAGAGCCCCAAGCACAAGCGCGGCGTACCACCGACGCCAACATCGCACCGGAGAATCCGCTCGCCGGCGCGCGGGGCGACAACCGCATCGCACATGCCATGTGCGCGCCCTTACCCGTACTCCCACGCGCGAGCCGCCGGAACGCTCACTGACCGCGACCCTCCCGTCACACGCCCCAAGCTCCCGACGCTCCCCATCCAGCGGGGCGAGCATCTCGTCGTCGGCTTCCCGTCACACACCCCAAGCTCCCGACGTTCCCCATCCACGCCACGCCGACCGCCCCCGCTGCCGTATCACCGGAGCCGCCCCGAAACACACGAGCCCGCGGCAGGTGCAGGTCCACCATGCCCCGCAGGGCATCGTCGCCTCGATCATCCCCACCACCGTTACCTGCACTCGCCGCGCCATGCCAACACCGCCGACCCGAACCGGCGGCGAAAACCCGCGTTTCCAGCCTCTTAACAGGGCGCTCGGTGTTTTTCAAAAAGCGGCGATCACCCGGCGCGTTCTATGTGTGGAGGCGTAACGTTGCACCGCACGCCCGGCCAGCGCAAGCACGACGCGCAGCGCTGACCAACGACTGACAACCGACGACGGACGACCGATGCCTGAACACCGACGACTGAAAACCGAACACCGAGCACGTGTCCAAAGAGGGGAGGGCGAGGCTCCCGCCGAGCCAGGGAGGCCAACGCTCCCGCCGAGCCGCGTCCCGCGAGGGGGGAGGGCAACGCTCCCGCCAAGCCGCGTCCCGCGAGAGGGGAGGGCAACGCTCCCGCCAAGCCGCGTCCCGCGAGAGGGGAGGGCGAGGCTCCTGCCGAGCCGCGTCCCGGGGCCCTACCGCGGCACAACGGGAGCTTCGCCGTCCCAGCGCCCCGAAGACGCCCGCGACGGGACGTACCGACCGTATCCCCTCGACGTGCGTATCGTCCCGCACGGCCCCACCTGGGGCGGGTCCATACACGACGAACAGGAGCACATAAACGAGTACGCCGGTGACCGACACATACAGCCAGATCGGGAGCGTGATCCGCGCGATGCGGCGATGTTGGTGAACCGGACCGCGCAGGCCGCGGATGAGCGTCCACGTCCCCAGCACCGGCACGGTCGCGGCGAGCGGCACGTGCGTCAGCAGGATGAAGAAGTACACCGGACGGATCCACCCCGTGCCCGTGAAGCGCTTCTCTTCGCCGAGGCACCGGTACGTCACGTACGACACCAGGAACACGATCGACACGCAGAACGCCGCGATCATGCACGACTTATGCGCGGTGATGTGCTTCCGGCGAACCATCGCGTACCCGGTCGCAAGCAGCGCAAGGCTCGTCGCGTTGAGCACCGCGTTCACCGTCGGCAGATCGGTAAGCTCGATCATGGTGGCGACGGCTGCTCGCGAAGCAGCGTCTCGATGTCGCGGAGCATGACATGCAGGAACTCGTCGGCGATCCCTTCGTGGTACGCGCGGATGCGCCCCAGCCGATCCACGAGCACGAAGTGCGTGCTGTGGATGATCGGACCGGCGTCCCTTGCCCGGTCCACGCTGAGCCGGAAGCCCTTTGCCACCATCGTGTGGACCGACGCCTCATCGTCCCCGGTCAGGAACCACCACCGATCGGCGTCCGCGCCGTGTCGACGGGCGTACGTCGCCAAGACGTCCGGTGTGTCGCGCAGCGGGTCCAGGCTGAACGACACGAGCATCACGTCCATGCCGCGCCGCTGGAGCGCATCCTGCAGGTCGGCCATGCGCCCCGTCATGATCGGACACGGCCCGGCGCAGCTCGTGAAGATGAAGTCCGCCACCCAAACGCGGCCAAGCAGGTCCGACCGCGCGATCCGCTTACCGCTCCGCTCCACGAGCGTGAAGTCCGGCGCGTCAAACAACACGGGCAGCGCGCGCGCGGACGCGGCACCGCTACGACCCGCGACCTGCCACGTCGCAAAAGCCGCCGCGGCGAGCCCCACCGCCACGAACCCGGGCCAGCGCCACGGACCCCGCGACGCCGATACCGCGACGTCGCGGTCGGCCGCCGGCGGCGCGGCGGCAACACCGGTGGACGTCTTGCTTGGTTGTGAATCCGTCATGCGGTGCGCGGCCTCGCGGTTCCGGCCACGAGCCGCGCGGCGAGCGCGGTCGCAGCCGAGGCGAACACGATGGTAACCGCAATCGACACCGCAAGCGACGGCCCGGCGCCGGCGCCGCCGTCTGCGCCGAGGTACAGGCTCTGCCGCAGCGCGGAGACACCGTATGTCAGCGGATTCATCCGAATCACCCACGCGAGCCACGCCGACGCGCCGGCCCCGGGAAACAGCGCCCCGGACAAGAGCCACATCGGGATCAGGAACAGGTTCATGATCGCGTGGAAACCCTGTGTCGAATCCATCGGCCACGCGATGAGAAACCCGAGCGCGCTCAGGCCGACGCCCACGATCGTCAGCACCAACAGCGACAGGACCACCGCGCCCGCCGACACCGACACCCCGGTCACCCACGGCGTCAGCAGCAGGAACACCGCCGCCTGCCCGACCGCCAGCGTCGTACTCCCGAGGATCTTGCCCAGCGCGATCGCCGTCCGCGGCGTCGGCGATGCGAGCACCGCCTGCAGGTACCCCTCGCGGCGGTCCTCGATCACCGAGATCATCGAGAACACCGCCGTGAACAAGACGATCAGGATCAGCGTCCCCGGGAAAAAGTACTCGAGGTAGTTCATGTCGCCCCCGCGCCCCGCCACCCGAAACGACCGGCCCAGACCGCAGCCGATCAACAGCCAGAACACGATCGGCGTCGCGAAACCGGACGATCTCTCGACGCCAGAGGGACAAGATCGGCAGCACCCACACCGCTCGCGCATTATCCATCGGCCTGCGCTCCCTTACCCACCGAGGGCGAAGCCGCGGCGCCGGCGCCGGTCATGCGCGCGGCCTCCCGACCCCGTGTCGGCGAGGACGCGGTGTCCGCACCCGTCTCGGGCGACGCCCCGGTGCCTGCGCCGGAT
>JBHHVO010000250.1:0-5150 GCA_046754365.1 Phycisphaerae bacterium
GAGCTGCGTCACGGACCCGCCCGTGGCCACACACCCGAGCACGTGCAGCAGCTCGTGGATCGGCACATACACCCACCACGTGACAACGAGTGACACCATGATCAGCACCGCGACCCGCAGCGGACGCTTCGTACGCACGAGCTGCGCCTCCAGGCACGCGACCAGATCCGTAAACGGCTCTGCAAAAAACCTGCCCATGACCATCTCCACCCACCGCTCCGCCCTGCCCACCACGGCGGCCCCTGATCTTCGGGAGGCCGGGGCGTCCACGGGACGCGGGCCTCCGTCGGGCATGCTCCGAGTTCGGATCACGGTTTCATCGCGAGCGACGGAAATACCGCGACGCGCCACACGAATCATAACCCGGGATGCGGTCCGGCCAAGCCGGGCGAGCCGCCCGGCCTCTGTAACGCCGTGGTCCGCCCCACATTGGGGGTCGCGGTTTGGGCAGCCTGGGAGCACGGTTTCGGCGGCTTGACAGCGCGAACCGGCCGACCGCGCAAGCGGCCCCACACAACGTGGAAACCCCAAACCGGGACCCGCCCGCAGCGCCGCGCGTTTCGTGGGGCGCGTCCCGGCCGCGCCGGTGCATGGGCGAGGTGTAAGTTTGACGGAGGGCGCGGCGTCCGCATCCGCGGCGCCGATCGCATGATGACGTTGAGGCTTGTGGTGACGTAGGCGCGAAGGGAGGTCAGGCGATGTTGTACGGTACACAGTGGCACCGATCGGTTGTCTTGGGCGTGCTGGCGGGGTTCCTGAACGGCGCGGGTGCATACGGCGCCGTGGTCGACGGCGCCGATGGCCCCGACGCAAAGTTTCATAAGGCATACTACCTTGAGCGGGAGCACGACGACTGTGCCGGCGCGGCCGAGCTATATGCCGCCGTCGTCGCGGATCGCGACGTGGGCGCGGCGCTCAAGGCCAAGGCGCGTACGCGCCTCGCGGCGTGTCGCGAGGAGCTCGCAACCCCGGCCCTGGCTCGATTGATGCCGCCTGACGCGCTCGCGTATGCCGAGCTGGGTCGTCCCGGCGCGCGGCTCCTGTCGTTGCTCGAACAGCTCGGCCTCGCGGGAGACGGCGTGGCCGAGCCGGAGCCCGGCCGGCGACGGCTCGCGATCAGCCCGGCGTTGGTCAAGGCCGTGCTGGGCATCAAGGGCGCCGCCGTGGCGATCACCGGGTTTGATCCGTCTCGCGAGCAACCGACGGGTGTAGCGGTTCTGCATCCCGGGAACGTGGACATCATCCGCGGTTTCATCGAGACGGCGTTGCCCGCCGCGGGCGTGGCGGTGGATCCGATCGACGGCTTTGCGACGTACTCGATCGAGCGCGAGGCGCTCGTCACGCTCACGCACAAGCTCGTGGTTATCAGCCATGAGCGATCGGCGATCGAGGATGTCGTTCGCCGGCTTCGTGGTGACGCCGGTCCGTCGCTCGCGGACAGTGCGATGTGGCGGGACGTCGTCGGCGACGCCGACGCGGGGCGCTTGCTGTCGATCTGCATCAACGCCAAGGCGGTGATGCCGATGATCAAGGACATGATCGCGTCCGAAGGTTCCCAACACGAGCTCGCGGTCGCCGACGCGCTGCTCGATCTGGACAGTATCCAATCCATCACGGCGGGGCTCGGCGTCGGTCGCGATGGGCTGTCGTTCGACATCCAGCTCCGACTCGACGAGGGACACCGCAGCCTCGTGTTCAACTTCTTCCGCACGCCGGTCATCGATAACGCCACCCTCCGGTGCATACCAGCCGGCGCGGCGGCGTTTGCGGTCGGTGCCCTCAACGTCGCCCCGGTTGGCGAGCCGCCGCCGCGCCAGGCGCCCGACGGCCCGCCCGTCGTGACCGCGCTGGACTTCGGCCGTGAGCTCTTCGGCAACATCGCGGGTTTCGGCATCTACGTCCTCCCACCCGACGCGGCGTCCGCGACCGGCAACGCCGAGGTGCCCGATGTCGCGGGTGTGTTTACGGTCAACGATCCGGCAAAATCACGCGTGCTCTGGACGCAGATGCTCGGGCTCATCAGCCTCGCGTCCGGCGGCCACGGCATGCAGGCCACGACCACGCGGATCGAGGGCGTCGAGGTGGCGAGTTACGCGATGCCGGAAGGTGTCACGGTGCACTTCGCGACGATCGGGCGTGACGTGCTCGTGTCGCCGAGCCTTTCCGCGATGGGGCGGTCGATCGCGGCCAAGCGCCACGGACGGTCGATCCTCCAGGACGACGCGATGGCCGGCGTGTTGCCAAAGCTCGGCGCAGACAGCACGAAGGCAATCGTCGTACACGTGGGACGCGCTGCCGCCGTGGCCCGACCGTTCATGGGCCGCCGCGAACGCGCAGAGGCCGAACCGTTCATGGCCGCCCTCTCCGACACGGTCGTGTCACTCGTTGTGGACCACTCGGAGCAGCGGTTCCGGCTGTCGGCGTCGGTGGCGGGCGTGCCGGACATCGGCGATCTCGTGAGCGCCCTCATGACGGCCGAGTGGGAACGCGGCCACGCCCACGGCGGTCGCAACGCGCCGTCACCGCCGCCACGCATAGCTCGCCGCCGCCACCGCGTGCACTGATTGAGCCTTGACACACGACCGACCCATGGGCGATGTCGCGTCGTGGGCAAGTGCCCTCGCCGCGCCGGCTACAGCGTATTGAGCCCCTGGTCGTGGAGGAACGTGCCGACGGACGCCCGGGCCGCGATCCCGGGCAGACGCCGCGCCATCACGGCACTCCATCGCGGGTCGGACGGATGCAGGTCGCGCTCGGCGTACCAACGCGCCAGGATCGTGTCATACTCGGCGATCAGGGCCGCTGACGCATCGTCGTCGCGGTACCCGTTGCGGTGCAACACGGCATCGAGCGGGAGCCGTGGCCTCGGATCGCCGTGATCCGCCGGCGTACCGATGCACAAGCCTGAAACCGCCACGACACCCCGCGGGAGCTTGAGTGCGTCGGCGACGTCGTGGGGCCGGTTCCGCATCGCGCCGATCATGCAAATCCCTAGCCCGAGCGACTCCGCCGCCACCGCCACGTTCTGCATCACCAGCGCCGTGTCGATGACGGCCACGAGCAGCGCCTCCGCATGGCCCATCGCGGTCGTGTCGGCGCCGTGCATGCCGCACGCGAGCGTCAGCCTGTGCAGGTCCGCGCAAAACGCCAAGAACACCGCGGACTCATGGATTTGCGGCTGATCGGCGCAAAGCCCGGCCATGTGCGCCTTCAGATCGGCATCGGTGATCGCGATGATCGTATACGCCTGCATGTTGCTCGACGTGGACGCACGCGTCCCCGCCCGCACAAGCAGCTCGAGTACGCCGCCCTGTAGCGGTTCATCCGTGAAGCTGCGGACACTTCGATGCGCCATGAGGACGTCGATCACGGATCCAACGGATCGACGATCACGGTTACGGTCGTCGTCACCCAACGGCCAACACCCCTTGTCATCCGTGCGGCGGCACGTCGGTCGCCGTGGCCGCGGCATGGACGACGAAACGCAGCGCGTGGACGTACCGGCGCGCCTGTCGTGGTGGATGAAACATACCGCGTTAACGTACCGGCGCAGCCGCAGTGGTACAAGCATGCACGGCCGCTACCCACCCGAGGCACCCGTCATCGCGCACCCGGTCGGACGGAACATCCGGGAAGGTCCGCAAGGTCTTCACACACGGTGCCCCCCCGTGTGGCGTCGTTCCACGACACTGATTACGCGTTCGCCGAGCCGATCCGCACCGGCCAGGCCAACCTCCGCCCCGCGGCCGCCATTGGCGATCTCGACTTCAATGTAGACCAATGCCTGACGGAACCGCCCCCATGCCCAACATGTGGTTGCGTTCATATGTAGTTGCCCTCGGGGGCGCGAGCGCCGACCGTCGCGAACGGTGATCCCGTCGACGGCGCGGGCGCAACTCGCCCGCGTTGGTGGAATCGGGAAGCCGCCGAGCACATCTTGGACGGCGTCGCCGTGTTGGAGATTCGCGATGTCCTCGATCCCGTCGCCGCCGGCGTACTGGTTTGATACGACCCCGACACCGATCATCCGAACACGGCTGATTCGGCTCACGCCCCTGTGCATTGGCCCGGAGCTCTCTATGTGTTCATTCATGATGTGCCGGGGGAGTGACACGCATGGGGTAGTGACACGCATGATGTGCCGGAGCAGCAACACGCGCAACGATGTGTCCCGACTCGTGGTCGGCAACGTTGCCCGCGAACAGTCGGATCGACCGGATGAGGTCCCGGACGAGCTCCGGAAGCATGGCCGGATCCTCGGCGAGCGATGTGGCGCCCCCGCGCATCGCAAGATCGGCGGCGAGGGACAGCCCAGCTTCGGGCATCGCCGGATCGGCGGCGAGGGCTCTGCCGCCCTCGCGCGTGGTCACACGTCGCTTTGCGGGTTCATGCCCCGATCCGAACCGCGCCCGTCCGGAAACGGCCGGTAGCCAGACTCACACGAACGAGCGTGAAGAAGCACGAGTGCGTCGTGACACGTCGGTTCGCGGGTTCTTGCTCCGATCCCAACCGCGCCCCGGTCCGAACCGCGCCCGTCACAGGCTGTCGGAATACCCGCGCAGGAGTATTTCGACAGCCGTTCTCAGGGTGCTTCCGATGTCCAGACCCTGGCCTCTGAGGCCGAAAAGTACGCTTCGTGATGGCGCGACTGAAGTATGTCAACAGCCTGGCCAGGAAGCGGCCGGTAGCCGAACCCACACGAACAGGCGTGGAGCTGTACCAGAACCGCGTCTCCCGCCACGTGGGACGCGCTCAACCACCCAAAGCCGTCCGCGGTGGACAAGGCGGGAAGACTGGGCTTTCACACACGCACGTCGGCGTATAGAATGCCACGCCGGTCCCGAAGGGCACAACGCCGTGCGGGTCGACCGCGCGGTGCCGCGGTCCGGGCGGCCGAGCTCGGCATGCGGCGAGACCGTGGCGCGTGCCCCGACCGGCGGCGGTGGGCATCTCGATCGGCACGATGGATGCGTTGAGCGGTCGGCTTCGGTGGCTCGGCCGGCGCCCGATTGGGGCAGCCGCCCGCGTTGGTGACAACATGCTGTCACCGACACCTCCACGTACCGGGATCGCACCGCGGGGCGTAGCGCAGTCCGGTTAGCGCGCTTGACTGGGGGTCAAGAGGTCGCTGGTTCGAATCCAGTCGCCCC
>JBHHVO010000251.1:0-5147 GCA_046754365.1 Phycisphaerae bacterium
AGCCCTATCGCGCGCAACACCGGCGCCCCGGGCCCGCGACAGGCCGGGCGCCCGCGCCGCGAAGCCGGGCCAAACCCGCCGCGGACCGATGACAACATGCCCGGGCGCGCCCGCTGGGGAACGCGGTGTCGGGGAGGCGCCATCGCGAAGACGGCGGTGGCCGCACGGCGTGACCGTGTGCACCGTCCGCGGTGTCCGGCATGGCTACGTGTCCTCCTCGCCGATATAACTAGCGCAACGCCGTTCCAAACCGGTACCGCAGACGCCCAGCGTGTATCGTCATCGCAGCGTGTGCACGCGCGAACCCCGCGCCACAAGCCACCCTGCGCTGTACTGAGAAGAGCATCAACATGACACGCACGGCATGGGCCAAGGGACTCTTCGACCGCTCGTTCGATCCGGAGACGGCCAAGCGCCGACCGCTCATCGACAGCCGCGGACAGAGCAACGTCCGCGGTCTCTACATGGTCGGTGAAATCGCCGGTACGCCGCTCATCAAGCTCGGTCTCAACGCCGGCGTCGACCTCATCGACCACCTCGCCGCCGAGCTCACGGACGCCAAGGCCGACCCGTCGATCGATCCGCACGATGACACGACCCTGGACGTGTTGATTGTCGGCGCGGGTAGCGCCGGCCTCGGGGCGGCCGACCGCTGCGAGCAACTCGGCCTGCGGTACGTCGCCGTCGATCAACAACGCGCCGCCCAGCTCATACGCAACTTCACCAAAGGCAAGCCCCTGTTCGCCGAGCCCGACGGCGTCGAACTCAAGTCCCGGCTCTGGTTTCACGAGTGCAGCAAGGAGGCGCTCCTCGCCAGGTGGGACGAGCAGATCCCCGAACTCGGCCTCAACATCCGCGAATATGAGCAGGTCACCGACGTCCGCCGCCGGCCCGATACCGACAGCTTCGATGTCGTCACCGACAAGGCGACGTACCACGCCCGGCGGGTCGTGCTCGCGATCGGCATGGCCGGCAACCCCCGCAAACTCCGCGTTCCGGGCGAGACCGAGCATGCCGCGAACATCAGCCAGAACGTAGCCGACCCGGACGAATGGCACGACCAGGACCTGTGCGTCTTCGGCGCCGGCGACGTCGCGTGCGAAGCCGCCGTCGCGCTCGCCGACCGCGGCAATCGCGTATCACTCGTGGCCCCCGACAAGGAGTTCACATTCCCGAAACAGCGCAACATCGACGCCGTGATGGAACGTGTCCAATCCGGATCCATAGCGCTCTACCTGTCGCACAAAGCGGTCGCGATACAAGACGACCGGATCGACATCGCCCATACCGTCACGGGCGAACCGGCCGGCGTTCCCTATCAACACCTGTTCCGCTGCATCGGCGCCGATCTGCCGCTCAAGTTTTTCGACAAGGTCGGTATCAAACTCGAAGGTACCTGGAACCGAAAACGCTGGGCGACGCTCGCGGCGACGTTTACGCTGTGTTACACGCTCTACGGCATCAAGAAAC
Organism: Phycisphaerae bacterium; assembly: GCA_046754365.1. Taxonomy (GTDB): domain Bacteria; phylum Planctomycetota; class Phycisphaerae; order UBA1845; family UBA1845; genus JBHHVO01. The sequence continues at coordinate 1,471 of JBHHVO010000251.1, forward strand.
CCGCGTGGCCGTTCGCGCCGGGTGACTGGTTTGGCAAGGTCCGGGACGTCGTCTCGTTCATGACGCCGGACCTGTTCGGGCAGGCGATCCATATCGATCCGGTGTTCTGGTATGCCGCGCTGTACTCGCTCATCATGACGTTCTTCGGGCTCAAGGCGTACCGGCGCTGGGGCGTCGCCTACAACGACGGATACCAGAAGAAACGCTACGCCTGCCTCATCGCCACGCAGTGGACCCTCGGCTTTATCGTGCCCGCCGTCATCATGTATTGGGTACACCACGCGATCGGTGACAACATGTGGCTCGGGAAAGCCGGCAACTACTGGCACGCCTTCGGCATCGAGCTCGCGTTCCCGCTCTTCTTTTCCATGTTCTTCTACGACGTCGGACTCTTCTACCTCGTTTACGGCCTCATCGCGACGTTCATCCTCATCCCCATCCTCAGCATCTTTCACGGCAAACGCTACTGCACGTGGTTCTGCGGCTGCGGTGGACTCGCCGAAACGCTCGGGGACCGCTGGCGCCACCTGGCGCCCAAAGGCAAGGTCAGCCGGCGGTGGGAATGGATGAACATGGCCGTCATGATCTGGGCGTTCGTCGCCGCCGGCTTCGTCATCGCCCGCGTCGGGTTCGGTATGTATGCCGGCGGCGCCGCGTTCCAAGCGGACGGAAACGTCGACGGCTGGGTCGCGACCGCGATCAGCAGCTACGGATGGATCGGCGATTTCTGGCTCGCCGCCGTCATCCCCGTGTCGCTTTATCCCATGTTCGGCGGCAAGGTCTGGTGTCGCTACTGGTGTCCGCTCGCGAAGTGGATGCAGCTTTGGAGCAAATGGTTCGGACGGCTCCGCATCGTCAGCAACGACAAATGCATCACGTGCGGCGAATGCTCACGCTTCTGCCAGATCGGCATCGACGTCATGGCGTTCGCGAAGAACCAGCAGGAGTTCTCCAACAGGAACTCAAGCTGCATTCATTGCGGGATCTGCATCACCGTGTGCCCGATGGACGTCCTGAGCTTCGACAACCATGGCCAAGGCGAGATCATCACCAGTCTACCCATCCTCCGGCCGCAACACGTAACCGCGCAACATCGCAACGCCCCTGAAACCGACCCATCACCCCACCCTCAACCTCAGGGATCCGATGAGCGCCGTCCCCACCCCCACGCGACCCCGCACGATGCCAACGTGCCGACAACCTCCGTGCCGTAACGATCCCTAGGGAAACACTACGGACGGCAGCGGCGCCGTGGTCCTTGCGACCGCCGGTGTTACACATCGGGTTCGATCGTCACGGTGATCGAGAGCGACGCGAACTGCTCCTGGTAGAGCTCGGCGCGCTCGCGGTGCGTCACGAGCAGCAGCGCGACGTCCGACGCGTCGGCCTCCAGCGTCCGCTGGATCGCCTCGTCCGGTGAGAGCGGCGTCAGCTTCACGACCGAGAGGATGACATGCTCGAACGTGTTCGCATCGTCGTTGTGCAACAGCACTTTGTACGGCGGGAGCTGGCGCGGTTCGCGCTTCGATGGCTTCTTCGCGGGTGGGTGCTTCGTAACCGTAGCGACGCCGCCCTCCGTGGGGGCTACCGTTGTGTCGTTGGGCTCGGTTTCAGCCATGGTCCGCTGACCTCACTTCCTGTGTTCTAGCGCGAACATCCACATGCGTCGCGATACGGCGCGGCGCGATGGTCCCGGTGTGTCGCACCGGGCGTAATCACGGGCGGCGGACCGGCGCCCTGGCGCGACCCGGATCCCGCCGGTCCATACTACCATATTCTTCGGCAAACCGGCAGCCAAACATTTTTCTCGGGCGTGCCGTCGCGCAGGTCGCTGCCGGTGGTGGCATCGCCCAGGCAGACTGCGCGTCGCGCGCCCGGCGGCTCCAGGCCGCGGCGCGCGACCGATGCCGGCGGGCGCCGCCTGCGGGGGGGCTCCGGCGCCAACGCGCCGTGTCACTTCGGTCGAGGCGTGATCGGCACGGCCTTCGTGGCCGACAGTGTCGCGCCGGTCAAGTAGTCGCGGAACTGAACGTTCACCGTAACCTCCGGGCCGGCCGGCGGATCCACGCCGGGAAAAAACGGGCACCGCGCCGTGTAGTGGTCCGTCCCGAACGCCGCATACCACATGCTCCTGAGCTCGGACGGTCCGTCGAAGTCATACACGCCGACGGAACGTTGAGCGCCGAGCACACTCGCGTCGGTGAGCTCGATACGGATCGCACCGGGCACCTTAACGGCATGCCCGTCCGCGTCTCGCGGGCGGACGTAAACGACAACGCCGTCGTCGCCGGGCGCGCCGTCGTCGTCGTATCCCCCGGACCGACTCAGGATCTCGATCGTGACCGGCGCGAAAAGATCCACCGGCTTGTCAGCCCCCCAGCCGTGCAGCGTCTCCACCTGCCGCGTGAGGCGGTGGATCGTCGCGTCGCGATCCGCCAACACGCGCCGAGCGAGCGCGAGCTCACCACGAAGCTTGTCGTTGTCTACGCTGAGACGAACCACCGCGGCATGGTCCGCACAGCCGACGAGCGACCCGAGCCAACCGCCGCCCGCGACGCACATGCCAAGCCACCCAACCATCGTGCCCCTAGGTTGCATGTCGTGCCTATAGCCCCAACAGAGCGCGAACGCAACCGCAAGACGCTGGGTACCGGCCACACATCCCGACGCCGCGTCTTGGACCGCCTGTGCTTTGTCACGATGGAACCGACGCGTTGGCCCGAACCGAGCCGCGAGCGCAAGCGACCGGTTCTTTCGCACCCGGACCGACCTTCCTCCCACCACCCCCCACAGTCGCGCCTCGCAGTACCCGTCCATTGACGCGTGACCAGGCACGAGCACGTCACAACCACTCGCGCTCGCCTCCTGGACCGCACGATGTCCACAAGTTGCCGTCCGACCCGCACAGCCTCGACAGCGCCCGCCGCTTCGCTACAGCGCCACGGGCCGAACCTCGACCGCGCGCGATACCCGCCCCGGCCGCACCCGAGCTTTTTTCCTGCGCCGTCTCCGGAGTTTTGGCGCACGTACATACGGGCGCGCACCGCCGATCCGACGCGACCGCCCGCGTCAAGTACGACTGGACAGCGGCATCCCGCGGCTTGATGTGTGGCCGACCGAGGTGCTACCATACCCGCCACACGTGGGCACGCGCGCTCCGGCGGGCGCGACGGCCGACCAGGGCCCACCGCGACCGGCATCGACCGCTCGCACCGGCCGGGGACCGCCGCACCGCACGGAACCACTGCGCCGACGCGACGCGATGCGTCGGGCGCCGACGGTCAATGGCCGATGCGAACCACCTCGGTCACACCGACCACGCCACCGTCCGCGCTCCCGCGTCCGGAATCGTCACGAATGACACAACACATCTGGAGCAGCACAATGGCACGCCACACACACTCGACCGACACGCGTCGCATCGCCAGGCTCGGCATCGGCATCATCGTAGGCTCAATCGTCATCGCCCCGCCGCGATCCGCCCCGGCCCAGAACTGTCCGTTTGCGCACACAACGAGTGCGATTCCACAGGCCGGCACCGTGGACGCTCGGCAACCCCACGAGCCCGGTGTTCCGGATGTGATCCAGGGCATCGGCGGCGCGGGCGAGCCGATCGTGATTGCGCTCGATCCGCTGTTTCCGAGCGCGCCGGCGAGTGCGGATATTGCGTGCTGGAC